>NZ_CAJCKD010000054.1:0-14158 GCF_903970855.1 Curtobacterium sp. ME12 | reverse complement strand
GTGCCCGTCGTCGACGCCGACACCGTCGCGGCCGCGGTCGACCGGGCCCTGCTGCGCTACGACCGACAGGGCGACGAGCACTACGACGTCATCAGTGCGTTCATCAAGTCCGTGCGGGGGAGCGACGTCGACGCCGCCCTGCACTACCTCGCCCGGATGATCGAGGCGGGCGAGGACTCCCGGTTCATCGCGCGGCGCATCATCGTCTCCGCGTCCGAGGACATCGGCATGGCCGACCCGCAGGCGCTGCCCATCGCGGTCGCCGCGGCCCAGGCCGTGCAGCTCATCGGGATGCCCGAGGGCCGGATCCCGCTGGCCGAGGCCGTCGTGTACCTGGCGACGGCGCCGAAGTCGAACGCCGCCTACAACGGCGTGAACCAGGCGATGGCCGACGTCAAGGCGGGGCGCATGGGCACGGTCCCGATGCACCTGCGCGACGCGCACTACGCCGGGGCGAAGCGCCTCGGGCACGGCAAGGGGTACGTCTACTCGCACGACGCCGAGCACGGGGTCGCCGAGCAGCAGTACCTGCCCGACGCCCTCGAGGGCACCGAGTACTACACGCCGACGGCGAACGGCTACGAGCGCGAGGTCGGACCCCGGCTCGAACGACTCCGGAAGATCACACGCGGACACTAGTGGCGGTGCTTCTGCGCTCGCCCCGATGCTGCTAGCATTGGCGGGCCTACGTCCTGGTCCTCGAGCACGGCTGCGTCGAGGACAGAGTGCCACTCCGGTGGTACGGGGGCAGAGGTTCGGACTGTAGCCGTCCGATCCCACAGGCTCATCCCTCTGGATCCCGTCGTCGGGGCCACCGGCACTCGCGTGCCCGGCCTCCGGTGAGTATTCAGTTCGAACAGAGAAAAGGACCCTGTGTCTACCAAGTCACGTACCCGCAGCAAGACCCGCCTGTCGCGCGCACTCGGCATCCCGCTGACGCCGAAGGCTGCCCGTTACCTCGAGAAGCGCCCCTACGGGCCCGGTGAGCACGGCCGTACGCGCCGTCGTGCGGACAGCGACTACGCCGTCCGTCTCCGTGAGAAGCAGCGTCTGCGCGCCCAGTACGGCATCCGCGAGAAGCAGCTCCGCATCGTCTTCGAAGAGGCCCGCAAGACGAAGGGCCTGACCGGTGAGAACCTGGTCGAGCTCCTCGAGCAGCGCCTCGACGCCCTCGTGGTCCGTGCCGGCTTCGCCCGCACCACCGCGCAGGCTCGTCAGCTGATCGTGCACCGCCACATCCTGGTCGACGGCAAGCTCGTCGACCGTCCCTCCTTCCGCGTCAAGGAGGGCCAGCTGATCCACGTCAAGGCGAAGTCCGAGTCGATGGAGCCCTTCCAGGTCGCCGCTGCCGGTGGCCACCAGGAAGTCCTCCCGAAGGTCCCGGGCTACCTCGAGGTCGAGATCGAGAAGCTCCAGGCCCGCCTCGTGCGTCGCCCGAAGCGCGCCGAGGTCCCCGTGACCTGTGAAGTGCAGCTCGTCGTCGAGTACTACGCAGCTCGCTGATCCACTGATCACACCCGAACGGCGGGTCGTCCTCTCGAGGGCGACCCGCCGTTCGGCGTTCCGGCACCGGCGACTAAGCTTGTCGGGGCATGCACCGCCCGGGTGCACAGAGGGAGAGGCACCGTGAAGCAGCTGTTCTTCGTCGCCGTCGGCATCGTCATCGGGTTCGCCGTCGCACACCGGGTCGCCCAGACCTCCGGTGGTGCCCGGCTCTTCGCCGAGGTGAACGCCAAGACGAAGGCCTTCACGGGTGCCGTCGCGGACGGCTACCGGTCGCGCGAGGCCGAGCTCCGTACCGACGTCTGAGCGCTCCGACCGAGCAGCCACGACCCTCCTCCACCCACGACCTGAACCCAGGAAGCACCATGCAGACCGCAGAGATCCGCCGCCGTTGGCTCCAGTACTTCGGTGACCGCGGCCACACCGTCGTCCCGTCCGCGTCCCTCGTCTCGGACGACCCGTCGCTCCTCTTCACGGTCGCCGGCATGGTGCCGTTCATCCCGTACCTGACCGGTCTCATCCCGGCGCCGTTCCCGCGGGCGACGAGCGTGCAGAAGTGCATCCGTACGAACGACATCGAAGAGGTCGGCAAGACCCCGCGCCACGGCACGTTCTTCCAGATGAACGGCAACTTCTCGTTCGGCGACTACTTCAAGGAGCAGGCGATCCAGTTCGCCTGGGAGTTCCTGACCAAGCCCGAGACCGAGGGCGGACTCGGCTTCTCGCCCGATGACCTCTGGGTCACCGTCTACGAAGAGGACGACGAGGCGATCGGCTTCTGGAAGCAGCACTCCTCGCTGCCCGACGAACGGATCCAGCGCCTCGGCAAGGACACCAACTACTGGTCGACCGGACAGCCCGGCCCCGCGGGTCCCTGCTCGGAGATCTTCTTCGACCGTGGCCCCGAGTACGGCATCGACGGCGGCCCGGCGACGGACGACGACCGCTACGTCGAGATCTGGAACCTCGTCTTCATGCAGTACCAGATCGCCGACGTGCGGTCGAAGTACGACTTCGAGATCACCGGCGAGCTGCCGAACAAGAACATCGACACCGGCATGGGGCTCGAGCGCGTCGCCTTCATCAAGCAGGGCGTCGACAACATGTACGAGATCGACCAGGTACGCCCGGTGCTCGACCGCGCGGCCGAGATCTCCGGCCGACGCTACGGCGCCGTGCACGAGGACGACGTACGGATGCGCGTCATCGCCGACCACGTCCGTTCCTCGCTGATGCTCATCGCCGACGGCGTGAGCCCGTCGAACGAGGGCCGCGGGTACATCCTGCGTCGTCTGCTCCGTCGCACCGTCCGCGCGATGCGCCTGCTCGGTGTCGAGGCGCCCACGTTCCCCGAGCTCTTCCCGGCGTCCCGCGACGCCATGCGCGACGCCTACCCCGAGGTGGCGTCCGACTACGACCGGATCTCCCGCATCGCCTACGCGGAAGAAGAGACCTTCCTCCGGACCCTGGCGCAGGGCACGACGATCCTCGACGTCGCCGTCGAACGTGCGAAGCAGGACGGCGCCCCGTCCATCGGCGGCGACACGGCGTTCCTGCTGCACGACACCTTCGGGTTCCCCATCGACCTGACGATGGAGATGGCCGAGGAAGCCGGGGTCCACGTCGACCGCACGGCGTTCGAGACCCTGATGTCCGAGCAGCGTGCCCGGGCGAAGGCCGACGCGAAGAGCAAGAAGACCGCGATCGCCGACCTGAGCGTGTACAGCGCGTTCCGGGCCGAGGGCGAGACCACGTTCCTCGGCTACGACACCCTCGAGGCCGAGACGCGCGTGCTCGGCATCATCGTCGGCGGTGTGAGCGTCGACCGTGCGGTCGCTGGTGACATCGCCGAGGTCATCCTCGGCGAGACTTCCCTGTACGCCGAGTCGGGCGGCCAGGACGCCGACCAGGGGTCGATCGTCGGCAACGGGTTCGACCTCGAGGTCCTCGACGTCCAGCGACCGGTCTCCGGACTGTGGAGCCACACCGTGCAGGTCCGCTCCGGCGAGGTCGGGGTCGGCGACGCCGCGAGCACCGTCGTCGACGCGGAGTACCGCCGCGGTGCGACCCAGGCGCACTCCGCGACGCACCTGGTCAACGCGGCACTCCGCGACATCCTCGGACCGGAGGCGCTGCAGGCCGGGTCGTACAACAAGTCCGGCTACATGCGCCTCGACTTCTCGTGGTCGCAGCCGGTCTCGCTCGAGACGCGGTCCGAGATCGAGGAGGTCGTGAACACCGCGATCCGCACCGACCTCGAGGTCTCCACGCGCATCCTGCCCATCGACGAGGCGAAGGCCCTCGGGGCGCAGGCCCTGTTCGGCGAGAAGTACGGCGCCGAGGTCCGCATGGTCGACATCGGCGGCCCGTGGTCCCGCGAGCTCTGCGGTGGCACACACGTCGCCTCGAGCGCGCAGATCGGGCTCGTCAACCTGGTGGGGGAGTCGAGCGTCGGTTCGACGAACCGCCGCGTCGAGGCGCTGGTCGGGCTCGAGGGGTTCCGCGACCTCGCCGTCGAGCGCACGATCGTGTCGCAGCTCTCCAGCGCGCTCAAGGCTCCCCGTGCCGACCTGCCGGCCCGCGTGCAGAACCTGATGGAGGACCTCCGGTCCGCCCAGAAGAAGCTCGCCGAGTACGAGTCGGCGAACCTGCAGCAGCGCGTGCCCGCCATCGCCCGCAACGCCACGACCGTCGGCGCCACCACCGTGGTCGCCGAGACGGTCGACGGCCTGCAGTCCGGCGATGACCTGCGCTCGCTCGCCACCGGCGTGCGGGGCCAGCTCGGTGACGGCGCGGCCGTCGTCGTGCTCGGGGCCGTCGTGGGCGGCAAGCCGATCGTGATCGTCGCGACCAACGACGCCGCCCGTGCTGCGGGCGTGCAGGCGGGCCCCCTCGCGAAGGAGGCCGCCGGCGTGCTCGGTGGTGGCGGCGGCGGCAAGCCGGACCTGGCGCAGGGCGGCGGGACCGACGCCGCAGCGCTCCCCGCGGCGCTGCGGGCCGTGACCGCACGGCTCGCGGGCTGACGGTGGGCATCCGGTCCGGGCGGCGGCTCGGCGTCGACGTCGGACGCGCCCGGATCGGGGTCGCCGTGTGCGACCGCGACGGCCTGCTGGCGACGCCGGTCGAGACCGTCCGTCGTGACGACTCGAAGGACCTCCGGCGCATCCTCGAGCTCGCGGACGAGTACGACGTGCTCGAGGTCGTCGTCGGACTGCCGCTGTCGATGTCTGGTGGGGACACGGCGTCGACCGAGGACGCCCGCGTCTTCGCCGCCCGGATCGCGGCGCGTCGACCGGTGCGCCTGGTCGACGAACGGTTGTCGACCGTGACCGCCCAGCGAGGGCTGCACCAGGCCGGCAAGAACACGAAGAAGTCCCGCGCCGTGATCGACCAAGCAGCCGCTGTTATCATTCTGCAACACGCGCTCGACCACGAGCGCAGTGCCGGTGCCCCTCCGGGCACCACGCTTCCCTGACAGGGCTGCCCGGTACCGCACATGGGTGCTCTCGTCGTCAGCTGCGAGGACGACGGTGCCCAGGTGGAGTTCCCGACCGAGAGACCGAGGACGTTGGCAGACGATCTGGACTGGAACGCGATCATCGCGCCCGGCAACGACGCCGAGCGGCGGAAGGCGACTTCCGACCGCACGACAGGCACCGGTGACCGCGACGACGCTGGTCGGGTGACCCCACCGCCGGCGCCTCCGATGTCCCGACGCGAAGCCCGTGCCCTCGAGGCCGAACGAGCCCGCGTCGCAGCGACCGACGAGGCGTCGGCTGCCGAACGGACCACCGCCGCGCCGGCGGTCGCACGCGACGAACGCCCGGCGTCCCCCGCAGACGCACCGATCGCAACCCGCCCGGAAGACCTCCACCCCGAGGTCGCCGCACTGCTGACCGGCGAGCTGCCGACCGAGTCCGCGGCGACCGCCGCGGCCGGCGGCTCCGGCGCGGACGGGACGCACGACGCTGACGCGACCGGCGGCGGTGGTGCCGCGGGAGGCGGCGGACGCGGGGGACGAGGCGGCGGAGGACGCGCCTCCAGGCCGCCCCGGGAGCCACGGCCGAAGCGCCGTCGCGGACCGCTCGTCGCGGGGCTCGTCATCGTCGCGGTCGTGCTCGCTGTCGGGGTCGGGGCGTACACCTTCGCCGCACCCAAGATCCAGCAGCTCGTCGCGGCGATCAGCGGCGCGCAGGAGCCCGACGACTACACCGGCGACGGCACCTCGAAGGTGACCATCACCATCAAGCAGGGCGACATCGGCGAGAACGTCGCCGCGACGCTGCAGCGCAGCGGCGTCGTCAAGGACTCGAAGGTGTTCTACAAGCTCCTGCTGGCCTCACCGGACGTGCAGTTCCAGCCCGGCTCGTACGCCCTGAAGAAGCAGATGAGTTCGAAGTCCGCGCTCGCGGCCCTGCAGGACAAGGACAACCGGGTCCAGGCGTCGATCGTCATCCCGGAGGGCACCGCACTCGCCGACATCAAGGCCGGCATGGTCTCGAAGGCCGGCCTGACCGAGAAGCAGGTCGACGCGGCCGCGAAGGACCTGTCCGCGTACGACCTGCCGTCCGGTGTCAAGACGCTCGAGGGCTGGCTCTTCCCCGCGACCTACCCGATCAACCCGGGCTGGACCGCCGAGCAGTACTTCGGGTCGATGGTCGACACCATGAAGGAGCACCTGGCCGCCGCCGGCGTCAAGGAGGCCGACCAGGAGCGCACGATCGTCTTCGCGTCGCTGGTGCAGAAGGAAGCCGGTCTCGCGGCCGACTACCCCAAGGTCGCGCGCGTGTTCCAGAACCGCCTCGACCAGGGCATGAAGCTGCAGTCCGACGCCACGGTCGCCTACGGCACGGGCAACACGCACACCGTGACGACCACGGACGCCGAGCGAGCGGACGCGTCGAACGAGTACAACACCTACGTGCACGAGGGGCTGCCGCCGGCACCGATCTCCAACCCGGGTGACATCGCGATCAAGGCGGTCACGGCTCCGGCCACCGGCAAGTGGCTGTACTTCGTGACGGTCGACCTGGAGTCGGGCAAGACGGTCTTCTCGGACACCTACGACCAGCACCTGGTGGCGGTCGAGCAGTTCCGGTCCTGGCTGCGGGCGCACCCCGACTACCAGTAGGCGACGACGTCGCACGGACGAACGCTGTGGGAGGATTGCGGCATGCTTCGTTGGTTGACTGCTGGTGAGTCCCACGGACCCGAACTGATCGCCATGCTCGAGGGCCTGCCCGCGGGCGTCCCGGTGTCGTTCGAGTCCATCCGTGCCGATCTCGCGCGCCGTAAGCTCGGCTACGGCCGTGGCTCGCGGATGAAGTTCGAGCAGGACGAGCTGCACGTGTCCGGCGGTGTCCGGCACGGCTACTCGCTCGGCAGCCCGATCGCGATCCGTATCGGCAACACCGAGTGGCCGAAGTGGGTCGAGGTCATGAACCCCGAGCCCATCGAGTCCACCGAGATGTCCCGCGGTCGGAGCGCCCCGCTCACCCGACCGCGACCGGGGCACGCCGACCTGGTCGGCATGCAGAAGTACGGCTTCGACGAAGCGCGCCCGATCCTGGAGCGTGCGAGCGCCCGCGAGACCGCCGCACGCGTGGCGCTCGGCGCCGTCGCCAAGTCGTTCCTGGCCGAACTCGGCATCCGCTCGGTGGCGCACACGCTGCAGGTCGGGACCGTCCGGGTCCCCGACGGAACGGACCTGCCGCTGCCCGACGACGTCGACCGCCTCGACGAGGACCAGCTGCGGTGCTTCGACGCCGAGACCTCCGCACGCATGGTCACCGAGGTCGAGGCCGCGAAGAAGGACGGCGACACCCTCGGCGGCGTCGTCGAGGTGCTGTTCTACGGCGTCCCGCCGGGCCTCGGCTCGCACGTCCACTGGGACCGCCGGCTCGACGCTCGCCTCGCCGCGGCGATCATGGGGATCCAGGCCATCAAGGGGGTCGAGGTCGGTGACGGCTTCGCGACCGCCGGACGCCGGGGCTCCGCCGCGCACGACGAGCTGTACCGCGAGGACGGCGAGATCTACCGCACGAGCGACCGCGCCGGCGGGACCGAGGGCGGGATGTCCACGGGCACCGTGCTGCGGGTCCGCGCCGGGATGAAGCCGATCGCGACCATCCCGCACGCCCTGCACACGGTGGACGTCGTCTCCGGCGAGGACGCCTCGGCGCACCACCAGCGCTCGGACGTCTGCGCCGTACCGGCTGCGGGTGTCGTGGCCGAGGCGATGGTGGCCCTGGTGCTCGCCGACGCGGTGCTCGAGAAGTTCGGCGGCGACAACGTCGTCGAGACGAAGCGCAACCTCGACGCCTACCTCGCGGCGATCCCGGAGACCCTGCGCACGCGCCGGACCGAGCCGTCGGCGACGTCGACCGACCTGTGAGCACCGACGTCCGACGCGCCGACGCGCCCGTGGTCGTCATCGGCCCGATGGGCGCCGGCAAGTCGAGCGTCGGCAAGCGGGTGGCGAAGGCCCTCGGCGTCCCGTTCACGGACACCGACCGGGTCATCGTGCGCGAGCACGGGCCGATCCCCGGGATCTTCGCCGACCGCGGTGAGCCGGCGTTCCGCGCGCTCGAGGCCCAGGCGGTCCGAGCAGCGCTGGCCACCGGCGGCGTGATCGCCGTGGGCGGGGGAGCCGTCACCCACGCGGACACCCGGCAGGCCCTGGGCGGGGCGCGCATCGTCCTGCTCACCGTCTCGCCCGAAGCCGTCGCCGACCGGATCGCCGGGTCCGACCGGCCACTGTTGGCGAACGGCGGGATCGACGCCTGGCAGACGATCATGGACGAGCGGGCGGCGACCTACGCGGAACTCGCGCACGTCGTGGTCGACACGTCGCGCCGGCCGATGTCCCGCGTGGTCGACGAGGTCGTCACGTGGCTGCGCAGCGATGCCGGCACCAGCGAGCGCGGCGGCACCACCGAGCGCGGCGGCACCGCCGAGCGCGGCGGCACCGCCGCGCCCGGCGGCACCGCCGCGCCCGGCAGCACCACCGCGCCCGGCAGCACGACCACCAGCACCACCAGCACCGAAGGAGCACCGTGACCGAGTCGACCCTGCCCGCCGGGACCACCGAGATCCGGGTCGGCGGTGACGACGGCTACACGGTGGCCGTCGGCACGGGCCTGCTCGGTGCCCTGCCCGCGATCCTGGGCCCGCGTGTCGCCAAGGTCCTCATCGTGCACTCGCCGACGCTCGGTGCCCGGGCGAGCGAGCTCCGTGCGCTGCTGGTCGAGGCCGGGCTCGAGGCCCTGATCGCCGAGGTCCCCGACGCCGAGGGCGCCAAGCGCGTCGAGGTCGCGGCGTTCTGCTGGCAGATCATGGGGCAGGCCGACTTCACCCGCACCGACGCGGTCATCGGCCTCGGTGGCGGTGCCGTCACCGACCTGGCCGGCTTCGTCGCCGCGACCTGGCTGCGCGGTGTGCCGTACGTGGCCGTCCCGACGAGCGTGCTCGGCATGGTGGACGCCAGCGTCGGCGGGAAGACGGGCATCAACACGAACGAGGGCAAGAACCTGGTCGGCGCCTTCTTCGCCCCCCGCGCCGTCGTCGTGGACCTCGACCTCGCCCGGACGCTGCCCCGCAACGAGATCCTGACCGGGTTCGCGGAGATCGTGAAGGCCGGGTTCATCGCCGTGCCCGAGATCCTGGACATCGTCGAGGCGGACGTCGACCGGGTCACCGACCCGACGACGCCGGAGTTCCGCCGGGTCGTCGAGCTCGCCATCGCGCTCAAGGCCGAGGTCGTCTCGGACGACTTCACGGAGCAGGGCCGACGCGAGATCCTGAACTACGGGCACACCCTCGGGCACGCGATCGAGCACGCCGAGCGGTACCAGTGGCGCCACGGGGCGGCGGTGTCGGTCGGCATGGTGTTCGCCGCCGAGCTCGCGCGACTCACCGGGCACCTGGACGACGCCACGGTCGACCGGCACCGGGCGATCCTCGAGTCGCTCGACCTGCCGACCTCGTACGGTGTCGGACGGTGGCAGGGGCTGCTCGCCACGATGCGTCGCGACAAGAAGGCCCGTGCCGGCATGCTGCGGTTCATCATCCTGGACGGCGTCGGCAAGCCCGTGGTGCTCGAGGGCCCCGAGGACCACCTGCTCTTCACCGCCTACCAGGAGGTCGGCGTCTGACCCGACGGGTCAGCGCAGGACCCGTCTGGTCCGGCGCCACCACCACTTCACGCGCATCGAC
The DNA here is from genome assembly GCF_903970855.1 of Curtobacterium sp. ME12. Classification (NCBI taxonomy): domain Bacteria; kingdom Bacillati; phylum Actinomycetota; class Actinomycetes; order Micrococcales; family Microbacteriaceae; genus Curtobacterium; species Curtobacterium sp. ME12. Next base: position 4,441 of record NZ_CAJCKD010000054.1, on the reverse strand, counting down.
AGGGTGACGACGCCCGTCCGTTCGGACTCGAGCCATTCGTCGACCGTCGCGCCCTCCGACCACGCGTCGACTGCGGCGTCGTCTTCGGGTGTGCCGTCGATCTTGCAGGCCGGCCGGTCCGGCAGCGGTGCGAACAGGTGCATCAGGGATCCTCCATCCCGGGGTCGGAGCGGACGTGTCGACGCAGGGCGCGACGTGCGAGGTCCTGGTCGGACTTCGACGCCCACCGTACGGTCATGAGCCGTTCGAGGACAGCTCTTGAAATGTCGTGTTCCGCCTGGGAGCGATCGGCCCGCAGCGCCCAGGTGAGTCGCCTCCGGGCCTGGTCGCGGTCCGCGGCGCGGCGGTTCTGGAACGCCCCGAACCAGCTGACCACGGCCGCCACGATCGCCGCCCCTGCGGCGATGCACGCCGCGACCAGTGCTGTCTCCATGCCGGCAGCGTGGCGCAGGGAACGCGCCCGGTGGCCGGGCGCCGGCCGACCTGTGGAGGCCGCACCGCGCCTCCAGGCTGTGGAGGAACAGGAGGACGACGCAACGCAGCCAGCCGGGAGCGGGGCCACAGCACCGGGGAGCAGACTGGCGGGCGTGCCCACCCCACCCCGACTGAGCGACCTCTCCGGCCCGCGCGACGCCGACACCGGCACCCTGCGCTCCCGTGGTCGGCGCTTCACCGAACTCCTCTCGATCGCCCGCCGCCACCACCTGGTGCCGTTCCGTCGTCTCGACTTCTCGCACGACCCGGCCACCGCGGAGCTGCGTCGCGACCAGGCCGAGCACCTGCGCCGGGCGCTCGAGGAAGCCGGTGGCGGGTTCGTGAAGATGGGCCAGCTGCTCTCCACCCGAGACGACCTGTTGCCCGAGGAGTGGACCGAGGGACTCGCACACCTGCAGCGGAACGTCACGGCGGCACCGGCGGACGAGGTCCGTGCGCTCCTCGAGCAGGAGCTCGGCGCCCCGGTCGACCAGGTCTTCGCGACCTTCGACCCGGTGCCCGTCGCAGCGGCGTCCATCGCGCAGGTGCACCGCGCCCGGCTGCCCGACGGCACCGCGGTCGCCGTCAAGGTGCAGCGGCCGGGGATCGACGCCGCGGTGCGCCGCGACGTGGACATCGCACTGCGGGTCGTCCGGTTCATGGCCCGGTGGTCGACCGAGGCGCGACAGGTCGGCGTGCAGGACATCGCGGGTCAGTACGCGGACGACCTGATCAGGCAGGTCGACTTCGTCTCCGAGCTCCGCAACCTCACGGCGCTGCGAGCGGCCCAGGCCCGCAGCGCGCGACCGGACGAGGTCCGGTTCCCGGATCCCTACCCGGACCTGTCGGGCCGGCGCGTGCTCGTGATGGAGTTCCTGGAGGGCGACACGCTCAGCGCGATCCGCGCCGAGCGTTCCGAGCGTGACCTCGACGCGCCGATGCGCGCGATCCTCCGCGCGTTCCTGCGCCAGGTCGTCTTCGACGGCCTGTACCACGCGGACCTGCACCCGGGGAACGTCCTGGTGCTGCCCGACGGGCGGCCCGCGTTGATCGACTTCGGATCGGTCGGGAGGCTCGACCCGGGTCTCCGGGACACGGTCCAGGACCTGTTGGCCGCCTACCTGCAGGACGACACGTCGCGGATCGCCGATGCGGTCCTGCGGATGGCACCCGTGCGCGATGCGCACGACGAGCCCGACTTCCGTCGGGACATCGCCCGCTTCGTCGCGGACGAGCTCGGCCCTGGTGCGCGCATCGGTGTCGACACCGTGGACGACGCGGTCGAGGTCTTCGGGCGGTACCGGCTGAAGCCGCCGCCGGACTTCGTCGCCGCGGCCCGCGCCCTGGCCATCTTCGAGGGCACGCTCCGGACGCTCGCGCCGTCGTTCGACCTGCTCGAGGAGTCCCGCGGACTCGCCCGGGAGCAGATCACCGACCAGCTCCGGCCGGGCAAGCTCCGGGACCTCGCGGCGAAGGAACTACTCGGCGTCGTGTCCGCTGCCCGTCGGCTGCCCCGACGGGTGGACCGCATCGGCGAGGCGATCGAGACCGGCCGGTTCACCGTGAACATCCGGCTCTTCGCGGACAGCCGCGACCGGCAGCTCGTGTCCGGCATGATCCGGCGCATCCTGCTCGTGCTGCTCGGTGCGGGGGCGGGGATCCTGGCGATCGTCTACCTGTCGTTGCCGGCGCGACCGACGGCGGCCCTGTCCACCGGGGTGGCGGGCGGGTTCCTCGGGGGAGCGGCGGTGGTGCTGCTCGCCTGGGCAGCGATCGACGCCTGGCTCGCTCGACGGCGGCGCTGACCGCGAGCCGGACGCTCGCCCGGGACCGGTGCGTCCGGCACGCACGAGCACCGCTCCGGCCGCCAGGCGGGCGTCCGCTACACTCGTCCGGGGCCGTCCGCGGCCCGAGGACACTTCACAACACGACCGAACGGGACACCGACGACTCATGGCCAGTACCACAGACATCAAGAACGGCGCCGTTCTCATCATCGACGGCCAGCTGTGGTCGGTCGTCGAGTTCCAGCACGTCAAGCCGGGCAAGGGCGGCGCGTTCGTCCGCACGAAGCTCAAGAACGTCGTCTCCGGCAAGGTCGTCGACCGCACGTTCAACGCCGGCGCGAAGATCGACACCGCGACCGTCGACCGTCGTGACTACCAGTTCCTCTACGAGGACGGCGACTCCTACGTGTTCATGGACACCGACACGTACGACCAGATCCCGGTCTCCGCGACCGTGGTCGGCGACGCCAAGAACTACCTGCTCGAGTCCGCGATGGTCACCATCGCGATGAACGAGGGCAACCCGCTGTACGTCGAGCTCCCGACGTCGATCGTCACCGAGGTCGAGACCGAGCCCGGCCTGCAGGGCGACCGCTCCTCCGGCGGCACCAAGGACGCGACCATCATCGCGACCGGCCACCGCATCCAGGTCCCGCTGTACCTGGAGAGCGGAACCCTGGTGAAGATCGACACGCGCGACGGCAGCTTCCTCGGCCGCGTCAACTCCTAGGCGCTGACCGTATGAGTGCTCGTTCGAAGGCCCGCAAGCGCGCCCTCGACATGCTGTACGTGGCCGAGGTGCGCGACCTGCCGATCGCGGACGTGCTCGCCACCGAGACGGTCCGGCACCTGGACCAGCCGGAGCGTGCCTCGAGCTGGGACTACGCGCGCCAGATCGTCACCGGTGTCGACGAAGCCCGTCACGAGATCGACTCCGTCATCGTCGACCACGCCCAGGGCTGGTCGATCGCCCGGATGCCGGTCCTCGACCGCTGCATCCTGCGGATGGCCGTCTGGGAGCTCCGGTTCAACCCGGAGGTCCCCGACGCCGTCGCCATCGCCGAGGCGGTCGAGCTCGCGCAGTCGCTGTCCACCGAGGACTCCGCGGGCTTCGTCAACGGCGTGCTCGGGGCCGTCGCCGGCGGTCGCGCACCGTCCGGTCGGACGGTCGCAGGAGACCAGGAGTCCCGGTAGGGTTGACCACGTCAGCATCCTTTAATGCCGTCCAGTGAGGCGGGGAAGGGGGTCGACGTGGGAACCAGAACGGTCCTGCAACAGCCCGACATCACGCGTGCCCTGACACGCATCGCGCACGAGATCCTCGAAGCCAACCACGGGGGCTCGGACCTCGTGCTCCTCGGCATCCCGACCCGCGGCGCCGTCCTGGCGGAACGCCTCGGCCGGATCCTGGCCGGCATCGAGCCGGAGTGGTCCTCCGCAGCCGGCGGCATCGGGACGGAGCGTGTCGGAACGCTCGACGTGACCATGCACCGCGACGACCTGGGCCACGGCATCGGCCGCGCGCCGCACCGGACGGTGATCCCCGCCGGCGGCATCGACGGCAAGGTCGTCGTGCTCGTCGACGACGTGCTGTACTCCGGTCGCACGGTCCGCGCCGCGCTCGACGCGCTGCAGGGCATCGGCCGGCCGAGTGCCGTCCGGCTCGCCGTGCTCGTCGACCGCGGCCACCGCGAGCTGCCGATCCGCGCGGACCACGTGGGCAAGAACCTGCCGACCGCGTCCGACGAGCGGGTCACCCTGCACCTGGCCGAGACCGACGGCGACGACACCGTGTTCATCGAGCAGGGGGTGGCGTGATGCGGCACCTGCTCTCCACCGCCGACCTGTCCCGCGACCAGGCCGTGCACATCCTCGACGTCGCGGAGGAGATGGCCGAGGTCAACACGCGCGAGGTCCGGAAGCTCCCGGCCCTGCGCGGCAAGACCGTGGTGAACCTGTTCTTCGAGGACTCCACGCGCACGCGCATCTCGTTCGAGGCCGCAGCGAAGCGCCTGTCCGCCGACGTCCTGAACTTCGCCGCGAAGGGCTCGAGCGTCTCGAAGGGCGAATCCCTGAAGGACACCGTGCAGACCCTCGGCGCGATGGGCATCGACGGCATCGTCATGCGCCACGGTGCATCGGGCGCCCCGCGGGTGCTCGCCGATGCCGACTGGATCGAC
>NZ_CAJCKD010000053.1:0-14776 GCF_903970855.1 Curtobacterium sp. ME12 | reverse complement strand
CTCGGCGTACGCGGGCGGCGTGTCGTGCGACCTCCGCCTCCGCCCGCCACGCCCGCCGCTCGGTCAGTCCTGCAGGTGGTCCGTGCGGCGGCGGTTGCGCACCAGCGGGCGCGGCTCGTGTCCGGGGCACGACACGAGCAAGACGGTCCCGCCGAGCGGTCACGACCTGCCGCGTGCCGATCCCCGAGGGGCCGAGAAGTGTCGCTTGCAGGGCCGCCGGACGACAGTTCGTGACCCCGCGAACAAACCGAACGGCGCGTCAAGGACGGAGCGCGACCAGGGCGTCGAGCGCCGCGACCTGCCCGGCCACCACCAGCTCCCGCGCGTGGTCGAGGCCGACCCACCGTGCGTCGTCCACCTCGGGCACCTCGACGAACCGCCCCGACCCGCGCGGCAGCTCGAGCCGCACGGTGTTGCTCCGCACGGCGTCGACCGAGAACGCCGACGCCTCGGCCGCGAAGACCCGCACGCGCTTGCCCGACACCTGCCGGAACTCCCCCAGGTCGGTGACGTCGGCGGCGGTCACCGGGGCGGGCACGCCGATCTCCTCGGCGAACTCGCGCAGCGCGGCGCCGACCGGCTCCTCGCCCGCCTCGACCAGCCCCTTCGGGATCGACCAGGCACGCGCCCGGTTCCGCCAGAACGGCCCGCCCATGTGCGCGAGGAAGACCTCGGGCCCGGACGGATCGGTCCGGTGCAGCAACAGTCCGGCGCTCACGACCACGCCCCGAGACTACGCAGACCCGGCCGGGAGGCCCGGATCACCACACGCGCGCCGCACACCACCCGAAGTGCCCGGTCCCACCGCCGGTTCCCCCGTCCGCGCCGGGAGTACCGTGTGGCGCACGGAGCGCCGTGTGACGCCCCCGGAGGACCTGCGATGGAGGAGGCCGATCGGGATGGACGAACGATGGACGACGGTGACGCTGGCCGCGGACGCCGCGATGCCGCACGACGAGGCGCTGCGGTGGATCGTCGCCCGCGCGGACAGCGGGATCGAGCGAGTCCGGATCATCGGCGCCGACCCGGCGATCGAGGGCCCCGGACCCGTCGCCGACCGCCTCGCCGAGGCCGCTCGCGCAGCCCTGCCCGGAGCCACCGTCGAGGTGCACCGGCACGCCGGGCCGTTCGCCACCGCCCTGGTCGAGGAGTCGGACGGCGGCGACCTGCTGGTGATCGGGACGTTCCGGAGCCGACGGGGTTCGACCGCCGGCGGCGATCCGGCGCGCGTGGCGGTCCGCGCGGCCGTGCCGACCGTGGTCGTCCCCGAGGGCCCGCACCCGATCGACGGCGACGTGGTGTTGGCTGTCGAGGAACCGATCGACGAACGGGCCGTCTCGATCGCCGTCACCGAAGCCGTCCGGCTGCACCGGCGACTGACGCTGCTCCGGGCGTGGGAGATGCCCGTGCTGACCCGGACCGGGCTCACCGACTTCGCCGAGGACCCCCTGCGGTGGCGCGCCCGGAACGCCGAACTGCTGCAGCGGGTCACCGAGGACCTGACCGCGCGGTTCCCGGCGGTACGCATCCGGCCACTGCTCGTGGAGGGACACCCGGGGCACGCCATCGCGTCGCGCACGCGGCGGGCGTCGCTCGTGGTGCTCGGACGGGGACACGTGCGGGTGCTCTCGGGCGCACTGCTCCACGACGTGGTGCGTGAGACGGCGGCACCGGTCTGCGTCGTCCCACCGGCGGCCCACGCGGACACCGCGGGGTCCGGACGGGTCAGCCGGCGAGTTCCCGGATCGCGTCGGCCATCTGATCGGTGAGGTACGCGACACCGCGGCCGTTGGGGTGCAGGGCGCCGGCCTGCAGATCGATGCGCCGCAGGTCGCTCGAGCCGGTGAGGCTGACGCCTGCGACGTAGCGCTCGTCCGCCGGGGCGCAGGCCGAGTGGGCCTCGGTGCGTTCGAGGACGTCGACGAACCGCACCCCGGCGGCGTCGGCGGCGGACGCGGACACCGCATCGAGCTCCTCCTGCACGCCGTGCAGGTACGCCACGTCGTCGTCTGTGAAGGGGAAGGTGTCCGAGGGGAACGACCCGGCGAGCGTGCCGAGGTCGAGCGCCGATCGGAAGCAGCCCTTCGCCGGGGTGTGCTCGGCGTCCGGGAAGATCGCCGGGTACCCGAGGAACACGACGACGGCGTTCGGCGCGGCCCGTTGCACCGCTGCGAGGGTGTCGGCGATGCCGAGCGCGACCCGTGACTGGATCTTCACGCTGAGCTGGTCCGCACCGTCCTGCACGAGCGTGCTCTCGCACGACGGCGCGTCACGGCCGGAGAACACCGGGCCGTCCGCCGAGATCGCCAGGCACGACGCGGCCGTGCCGAAGAGGTCCGCGTCGTTGCCGCCGATCGTCAGGGTCACGAGCCGGGTGCGCGACGACAGCGACTCGATCTGGGGCGGGACACCCTTGAACTGGTGTCCGGTCGTGACGTCCGCACTGGTGGCGCCCGCACACGTGACGTCGGTCAGGTCGAGGCCGAACCGCGCCGCGAGCCGGTGCGGGTAGTCACGGGCGGACTGCACGCACGCGCTCGTGGGCAGCCGGGTCCGGTCGCCGAGGCCGTAGCCGGCGGAGTACGAGTCACCGAGGGCGACGTACTCGCTGCCGGGCGGGAGGTCGGCGAGCGGCTCGGCCGGATCGTCCGGCACCGGGTAGGGCTGCGGGACGGGCCACATCGGCGCGGCCGACGCCCGTTCCACCGGCCCCGGCGCCGCGACCCCGGCCACCACCAGCCCGACGACGGCGACCGCCGCCAGGGCGGCGAGCAGCGTCGTACGGGCGGTGCGGAGCAGTTGCGGCCTCCGGGCGGGTGCGGCGGATCGGTCGGTCGGGTGGGGTCGGTCGGTGGGGCGGGACGGGCTCAGCGGCGTCCGAGTCGGCGTTCGCCGCCGCTGCCGGTGCGGTACTCCAGCCCGTAGTGCTGGAACAGCTCGGGCTCGGTCGCGGCGTCGAGCTCGCCGTCGGTCGAGATCGACGGGGCGTCCTTGACGAGCTTCTTCGGGAACGTCACACGCAGGTGCTTCGGGGCGACGGTGGCGCCGAACAGCGGGACGAAGACGAGCTTCTGGAACCCGACCATCCCGGTGGTCAGGGCACCGAACGCCGGCTCGGACGTGGCGGTGTCGTAGTAGATGCTCTCGAGCGTGCCGACCTTGTCGTCGGCCTCGTCGACGACGGGCAGACCGATCCAGTCACGGATGTTCGCGGCTTCGAACACGAAGGACTCCCTCCGAGCATCCGGCAGGTCCGGGTGGCTCTCGGTCGACGCTACCGCCCGGCCGCCTGAGCGGTCACCCGGAGCCGGTCCACCGCGGCCAGGACGTCGTCCGCGGTCACGGCCAGGATCGCCGGGTCCGGGTCCTCGGCGAAGACGTCGCCGCGACGGACCGAGGCGTCGGTGAGCACGATGTGCGGGCCGGTCGACGGCGGGCCCCACGCCTCGGGCGGTGCCGGGCCGAACAGCACGACCGAGGGCACCCCGTAGGCGGACGCCAGGTGTGCAGCACCGGTGTCGACCGTGACGACGAGCCGCGCCGCGGCGATCACCGCGGCGAAGGCCTGCAGGTCCAGGGTGCCGGCCAGCACCGCCTCCGGCGCCAGACCGGCCGCGTCGGCGACGGCACGGGCACGCACGACGTCGTCCGAGCCTCCCGTCAGGACCACGTCGGCACCGCGCTCCTGCAGTCCGCGCACCACGTCGGCGAAGCGGTCCGTCGGCCAGTGCCGCGCACCGTGGAAGGCACCCACGTGCACGACGGCCGCGTCGGCGACCACCGGCGGCTCGGCGGGGCGGTCGATGTGCACCTCGGTCGCGTCCGCCTGGATGCCGTGCCACGTCAGCAGGTCCGCCCAGCGGTCGCGCTCGTGCACGTCGTCTGGCCACTCCGGGCCTTCGTAGCCGTGGGTCGGGTCGGCGTGGCCGATGACCCGCCGCGGGCCGAGCGCGGCGACGAGGTCCGAGGACTCCGGGCCGGCGCCGTGCAGGTTGACGGCGACGTCCACCGCACCGTGCGGCACCGCGATCGGGTGGTCGAGACCGTGCTGGGCCAGGTGCACGTCCACCGCCGGGACGAGCTCGACGACCGGTGCGAGCCATGCCGTGGTGGCCAGGGTGATGCGGTGGTCGGGGAAGGCGCGGCGGAGCGCGTGCAGTGCGGGGACGGCGACGAGCAGGTCGCCGAGCTTGATGGCACGGAGGACGAGCAGTTCCGGGCGTCCGTCGGGGTCGGGCAGGTTCTCGAGGGCGGTCACCGCCGCGACGGTAGACCCGGCACGCTGACGGTCCTGCCGAGAACGCGCTCCGCGGCTCTTCCTGGGGCGGTCCCCGGCCGTCGACCGGTAATCAGGGAGCATGGCCCTCGCACCGGACCGCGTCATCCGCGGTCTGCTCTTCGACCGCGACGACACCCTCGTGGTGGACGTCCCGTACAACGCCGACCCGCACCTGGTCGTCCCCGTCCCCGGTGCCCGCCGCGCCGTCGACCGGGCGCGTGCCGCCGGGTTGCGGCTCGGTGTCGTCACGAACCAGTCGGTGATCGCGAAGGGCATGGCCACGCGCGAACAGGTCGACGCCACCAACGCCCGGGTCGACGAGCTCGTCGGCCCGTTCGACGTGTGGTGCGTCTGCCCGCACGACGCCGGTGACGACTGCGCCTGCCGGAAGCCCCGGCCCGGGATGGTCCTCGACGCCGCCGAGCGGCTCGGCATCCCGCCGGAGTCGATCGTCGTCGTCGGTGACATCGGCGCCGACGTGCAGGCCGCCCGGAACGCCGGCGCGCAGGGGATCCTCGTGCCCACCCCGCGCACCCGCCGTCAGGAGATCGACGAGGCCGACACCGTCGCCGCGGACCTGGACGAGGCCGTCACCCTGGTGCTCGAGCACGTCGGCAGCGTGGCGGACCGGGCGTGAGCGCCGGTCGGCGCGTCCTCGTCGCCCGACTCGACTCCTTCGGCGACGTCCTGGTCGCCGGACCGGCGGTGCGCGCCGTCGCCGCCGGTGCCGCGCACGTGACGATGCTCTGCGGACCGCAGGGGGCGCCGGCCGCCGACCTGCTGCCCGGTATCGACCGGGTGCGGGTGTGGGCGGCACCGTGGGTCACCGAGACCGCACGCCCGATCGACGACGCCCTGCTCGCCGAGTTCCGCGCGCTGGTCGCCGAGGAACAGCCCGACGAGGCCGTCGTCCTGACGTCCTTCCACCAGTCGCCCCTGCCCCTCGCGCTGCTCCTGCGCCTGGCCGGGGTCCCCCGGGTCTCCGGGGCTTCGGTCGACCACCCCGGGTCCCTGCTCGACGTGCGGCTGCGCCCCGGCGAGGACCTGCCCGAGGACCTCCCCGAGCCAGAGCGCGCGCTGCGGATCGCCGAGGCGGCCGGGTTCCGGCTGCCGCCGGACGACGACGGGAGGCTCGAAGTGCGGCACGACGCCGTCCTGCCCCCGCCCGTGGCCGGCCTCGACCGCTACGTGGTCGTGCACCCCGGAGCCAGCGTCCCGGCACGGTCGTGGCCGGAGTCCCACCACCGTGCGCTCGTCGCCGCCTACGCCGAGCGCGGCGTCCCCGTCGTCGTCACGGGCTCCCCCGGCGAACGCGCACTGACCGCCGCCGTGGCGGGCGACACCGGCATCGACCTCGGCGGCCGCACCAGCCCCGCCGAACTCGCGGCCGTCCTCGCCGGCGCCGAGGTCGTCGTCGTCGGGAACACCGGTCCGGCCCACCTCGCCGCAGCCGTCGGGGCGCCCATCGTGAGTCTGTTCTCGCCCGTCGTCCCCGCCGTGAAGTGGGCGCCGTACGCCCCGCTGGTCGAACTGCTCGGCGACCAGGCCGCTCCGTGCCGGCTCAGCCGCGCTCGCGAGTGCCCGGTCCCGGGCCACCCGTGCCTGTCCGGAGTGCGCATCGCGGACGTCCTCGAGGCCAACGAACGGCTCCTCGACCGCGTTTCGCGGACTGATCGGAGAAGTCTGCGGAGCGGCCCAGAAGGCGCTGCGTAGCGTGCGCCACTGCTGCTCCTGCTCCTGCTGCTCCGGCAGCGGCGGGGAGCGCCCCCATCGACACCGACCGGAAGGCCCTGCATGCGGATCCTCGTGTGGCACGTGCACGGCGGCTGGATGGACGCCTTCGTCCGCGGCCCCCACGAGTACCTCATCCCGACCACGCCGGCCCGCGACGCCTGGGGCCTCGGCCGTGGCGGGCGCGACTGGCCGGACTCCGCGATCGAGATCGACCCGGCCGACGTCGCCGAGGCCGAGGTCGACGTGGTCGTCCTGCAGCGCACCGAAGAGCTCGAGGAAGCCCGTCGTCTGCTCGGTGGCCGCGACGTACCGATCGTCTTCGTGGAGCACAACGCCCCGCGGGTCGACGTGCCGAACAGCCTGCACCCGATGCGCGACCGCGACGACCTGACGATCGCGCACGTGACGCACTGGAACGCCCTGATGTGGGACTGCGGCACCACCCGGACCACCGTCGTCGAGCACGGCGTCGTCGACCCCGGCCCGCTCTACACCGGTGCGCTCGAACGTCTCGGCGTCGTCATCAACGAACCCGTCCGGCGCAACCGTGTCGTCGGCACCGACCTGCTCCCCCGCTTCGCCGAGGTCGCCCCGGTCGACGTCTGGGGCATCGGCTCCGAACGGCTGCCGGAGCTCGGCTTCGGTGACCGCGTGGTCGCGCAGGGCGACGTCAAGGCCGACCCCATGCACGCGGCGCTGGCCGAGCGGCGGGCCTACGTGCACCCGAACCGCTGGACCTCGCTGGGCCTGTCGCTCATCGAGTCGATGCACATGGCGATGCCGGTCCTGGTGCTCGCGACGACGGACGCGGCCCGCACGGTCCCGGGTGAGGCCGGGGCGATCGCGACGGACGTCGAGGAACTGGTGCGGGCCTCCAGGCTGCTGCTGGAGGACCCGGACGAGGCGCGTCGACGGGGACTCGTGGCGCGGGAGGCCGTGCTCGCACGGCACGCGCTCGGTCGGTTCCTGGCCGACTGGGACGACCTGCTCGACGACGCCGTCGCGCGCGGTGCGCGACGGAACCGTGCGGCGGGAGCCGCGCTCGAAGGGAGCCTGCGATGAAGATCGCCATGGTGTCCGAGCACGCGAGTCCGCTCGCCGTGCTCGGCGGGGTCGACGCCGGTGGGCAGAACGTCCACGTCGCCGAACTGTCCGGTGCGCTGGCCGACCGCGGCCACCACGTGACCGTCTACACGCGGCGCGACGACGCGTCGCAGCCGGTCCGTGTGCCCCTGCGCCCCGGTGTGGACGTCGTGCACGTCGACGCCGGTCCCGCGCGTACCGTGCCGAAGGACGAGCTGTTCCCGTTCATGGGGACGTTCGCGTCGGTGCTCGCCGCCGAGTGGTTCCTCGACCGCCCCGACGTGGTGCACGCGCACTTCTGGATGTCGGGCCACGCCGCCCTCGACGCGGTGACGCAGGTGCAGGCCCGGACCGGTGGGGTGCGGATCCCGGTGGTGCAGACCTTCCACGCCCTCGGTGTCGTGAAGCGCCGGCACCAGGGTGCCGCGGACACCAGCCCGGCCGAGCGCGAGTGGGTCGAACCCGCCGTCGGTCGGAGCGTCGACCAGGTCGTCGCGACGTGCTCGGACGAGGCGTTCGAGCTCAAGGCCCTCGGTGTCCCGCTGCACCGCATCTCCGTGGTGCCGTGCGGCGTCGACGTGTCGCTCTTCCGTCCGGACGGCCCCGTCGAACAGCGCGACCGTCCGCTCCGGGTGCTCACCGCTTCGCGACTCGTGCAGCGGAAGGGCGTCGGGACGACGATCGCCGCACTCGCCGCGCTGGTCGAACAGGGCCGTGACGTCGAGCTCGTCGTCGTGGGCGGGGCCGGTGTCGCCGGTGCCGACCTGGTGGACGACCCCGAGTACCAGCGGCTCGACACCCTGGCCCGGTCGCTCGGCGTGCGCGACCACGTGACGTTCCGCGGGCAGCTCGGGCAGCACGACATGCCGGCCGTCTACCGCAGTGCCGACGTCGTCGTCTGCGCCCCCTGGTACGAGCCGTTCGGCATCGTGCCGCTCGAGGCGATGGCGTGCGGTCGCCCGGTGGTCGCGTCGAGCGTCGGCGGGCTCATCGACACCGTCGTCGAGGACGCAACCGGCCTGCACGTGCCGCCGCGCGACGAGTCCGCGGTCGCCGAGGCCGTCGGCGCACTGCTCGACGACCCGGAGCGCCGCGAGGCGTACGGCCGTGCCGGTCGACAGCGCGCCGAGTCCCGCTACACGTGGCAGAAGGTCGCGGCCGACAGCGAGCGCGTCTACGAGCGCCTGCTCGCCGGCGCGACGTCGTCCGCCAGCACCACCGGGCCCGCCACCGGCCGCTCGCGCACCACCCACGCCGGCCGGGTCACCCGCGCCGCGCAGTCGACGGAGAGGACCGCACGATGACCATCGACCAGCAGACCGGGCTCGAGGACCGCGCCGTCACCGACAGCGCTCGCGTCGTCGTCGACCACGTCGCGGCGTCGGTCCCCGTGATCGCCTCCCTCGTCGATCACCGGGACCACATCGCCGAGTGGGCGGACGACATCGCCGGACGGCTCGTCGCCGGTCGCCGGCTGCTCGCCGCGGGGAACGGCGGGTCGGCAGCCGAAGCGCAGCACCTGACGTCCGAACTCACCGGCCGCTTCGAGGGCGACCGACCGGCGTACTCGGCCATCTCGCTGCACGCCGAGACCTCCGCCGTGACCGCCATCGGGAACGACTACGGCTACGACCAGGTGTTCGCACGGCAGGTGTCGGCGCACGCCCGGGCCGGCGACGTCCTCGTGCTGCTGTCGACGAGCGGCAAGAGCCCGAACCTGCTGCGGGCCGCCGAGGCCGCCCGTGCCGTGGGTGCCCGTTCCCTCGCGCTGACCGGATCCCGACCGAACCCGCTCGCCGACCTGGTCGACGACGCGATCTGCATCGAGGGGCCGTCCGCCAACGTGCAGGAGGCGCAGCTCGTCCTGGTGCACGCGCTCTGCAAGGCGATGGAGCCGACGCTGCGTCGCGGGGGCCGTCGATGAGCGGGGCTGCTGCGGGCGCTCCGCATTCCGGTGCTGCCGGTGGCCGTGCCGGCGCCCCGCGCTTCCGCATCGCCGTCGTCGGGGACACCCTGCTCGACGTCGACGTGTCCGGCACGAGCGAGCGCCTGAGCCCGGACGCACCCGTCCCCGTGGTGGACGTCGCCACCGACGACCGCCGCGCCGGTGGCGCCGGACTCGTCGCGACGATGCTCGCCCGCGACGGTCACGACGTCACCCTGGTCACCGTCCTGAGCGACGACGGCCGTGCCCGGGAGATCCGCGACCTGCTCCCCGACGTCACAGTCGTCGCCGGGCCGTCCGGAGTCGCCACCCCCGTGAAGACCCGGGTGCGCGTCGTCGACCATGCCCTCGTCCGGATCGACGAGGGCTGCGCGACCCCGCCCGTGCCCGAGGCCACGGACGCGATGACCGCCGCCCTCGACGGCGTCGACGCGATCGTCGTCGCCGACTACGGCCGCGGGGTCGCCGCTGCCCCGGCACTCCGTGACGCCCTCACCCGTGCGGCCGAGCACCTGCCGGTGGTCTGGGACCCGCACCCCAAGGGCGCCGTCCCCGTCCCCGGCACCACCGTCGCCACCCCGAACGCGGCCGAGGCACGACGCTTCACCGACGTCGAGGGACACGGTGTGCCCTTCGCGACCGTCGCCGCCGCCCGGCTCGTCGAGCAGTGGCGGGCCGGTGCCGTCGCCGTGACGATGGGTGACCGCGGCGCGCTGCTCGCCGATTCCCAGGGCGACAGCCGCTTCGTGCCCGCTCCGTCCGTCAGCGCCGGTGACCCCTGCGGTGCCGGCGACCGGCTCGCCGCGGGCGTCGCCGTCGCGCTGGCGTCCGGCGCGGACGTCCCCGACGCCGTCTCCGCCGGCGTGGTCGCCGCCTCCGAGTACCTGGCCGCCGGCGGCGTCAGCGCGCTCTTCGCCGACGACGGTCCCGCGCCGCTCGCCGTGCCCGGGACCGACCGGGACGCCATGCGCCTGGTGCACGACGTCCGGAGTGCCGGCGGCACCGTCGTCGCGACCGGAGGCTGCTTCGACCTGCTCCACGCCGGGCACGCCCGCACCCTGTCGGCCGCCCGTGCACTCGGCGACTGCCTGGTCGTGTGCCTCAACTCGGACTCGTCGGTCCGCGCACTGAAGGGCCCCGACCGGCCGATCATGACCCAGGACGACCGGGTGGAGTTGCTCCTGGCGCTCGACTGCGTCGACGCCGTCGTGGTGTTCGACGAGTCCACCCCCGACGAGGCCCTGCGCCGCTTCCGCCCGGACGTCTGGGCGAAGGGCGGCGACTACACCGCGAGCGAACTGCCGGAGACGGCGACCCTCGCCGAGTGGGGTGGCCGCGTCGTCACCGTGCCGTTCCACCCGGGCCGCTCGACGACCCGGCTCGCTGCCGCGATCGAACGTGTCGGCTGAGCGTCCGCTCGCCGTTCCGCACCAGCTCGACCACTTCCCGCACCACTACGCAAAGGACACCTATGCCCGTCCCCACCACCCCCATCGGCCGCGTCCTCGTCACCGGCGGCGCCTCCGGACTCGGTGCCGCCGTCGTGGCCGCCGTCACCGAGGCCGGCGGCACCCCGATCGTCCTCGACCTGCGGATCGACGCCGTCCCCGAGGGCGTCGACGCCGTCGCCGTGGACGTCTCGGACACCGACGCCGTCGAGCAGGCGGTCCGTGACGCCGCCGAGCGGCACGGTGGCCTCGACGCCGTCGTCACCGCCGCGGGCATCGACACGCCCGCCCCGATCGACGCGATCTCGTCCGGCAAGTGGGAGCAGATCGTCGGCGTCAACCTGATCGGCACCGCCTCGACCGTACGCGCCGCCCTGCCCGCCCTCGAGGCCACGCACGGCCGCGTCGTCACGATCTCCTCGTCGCTCGCCCTGCGCGGCGTCGGCGACGGCACCGCGTACTCGGCGTCGAAGTTCGGCGTCCGCGGGTTCTCGCAGGCGCTGGCCGCCGAGACCGCCGGTCGCATCGGCGTGACCAACATCATCCCCGCCGGGATGCGCACGAACTTCTTCGCCGACCGGACCGAGCAGTACAAGCCCGGCCCGGACGCGCAGCTCATCGAGCCGGAGTACGTCGCGAACTCGATCGTCTTCGCGCTGTCGCAGCCGGCCGGCTGCGAGATCCGCGAGCTCTCGATCATGCCGGCGACGGAGCCGAGCTGGCCGTAGCCGCTCGCCGCTGACGGACGGGAGGCGCGGTGCCGGCTGGCACCGCGCCTCCCGTGTGTCCGCGTGTGCCGTGCGCGGCTCGCGCCGCGCTCCGGTGCGAGCTTCCGCACTCCGTGCGGGGGCAGGAGCGTCGCACGGAGTGGGCAACCTCGCACCGCGCGCTGGTGACACGACACGGGGCGGACGGGAGGCGCGTGGCGGGCTGGCACCGCGCCTCCCGTCGGTCGGCCGGCCGCGCCCACCGCGCGGCGCGCGCAGCGTCAGGTCGTACGGAGCAGGTCCTCGACGTCGGCGAGGACGACCTCCGGCTGGACCTCGTCCACGTAGGACGGGTCGTGCTCGCACCGTTCGGCGGTCCAGCCGACCTGGGTGACGTCGATGCCGCACACCGGGCACCGCGTCACGAAGGCCAGGTGTACCCGGTGCCGACCACGGTCGAAGGGTCCGGCGTTGATCACGTTGCCGAACCAGAACACCCCGACGGTCGGGGTCCCGACGGCCACGGCGAGGTGCCGCGGACCGGAGTCGTCGCCGACCATGACGTCGGCGGCGGCCAGGACGTCGGGGAGTTCGCGCAGGGACAGCGAGCCAGTGAGGTCGTGCATGCGCTCCCGCAGCTCGAGCGGCAGCGACGCGACGATGGCGGACGACGCCGGTACGTCGGAGTCGTCGCCGACGAGGACCACGTCGTCCCCGGCGGCGAGCCGGGCACGGGCGACCTCGGCGAAGCGCGAGGGGCTCCAGCGGCGACGCGGGTCGGTGGCGCCGGGGTGGATCGCGACGAGCCGCCGCCGGACCCCGAGACGCTGCCGGACCCCGGCCCGCGCGGCCTCGGACACGCGCAGCCGGGGGTCGAGCGTGACCGGTTCGGCGCCGGCGAGCGACGCCACCTCGAGCGCGCGGACGACCTCGTGCTGGTAGTAGACGTAGCGGACCCAGCGCTCCAGCACCTCGGCGTCCTCGGTGGCGGTCCCCACGGTGTGGCGGGCGCCGAGCCGGAGCAGGAAGGGGTTCGAGTTCCGCCCGCCGCCGTGCAGCTGGACCGCGAGGTCGAAGCGCCCGTGCAGGCGGTCGAAGAAGTCCTGCTCGGTCGGCGCGCCCTCGCCGGAGTCCCGGACGCCGGGCACGACGGGGAGCTCCTCGAAGGCGTGGACGGCCTCGGTGCGACCCTCGAGCACCGGCCGCGCCGTCGGTGCCCCGAGCAGCGTGATCCGGGCTCCCGGGTAGGCCGCGGCCAGCGCCTCGACCGCCGGGAGGGCGAACATCAGGTCGCCCAGTCCCCCACCGCGGAGCACCGCGATCTCGCTGACACCGTCGAACCGTTCTCCGCCCACACCGATCTGTTGCACGGTTCCACGTCTACCGGTCGGACCCGTCCGGACGCCCAGCAGCGCCCCCGGATGGACGAGAAGCGCGATGCCGTGACCGCACACAGCAGAGCACGAGCACCGTGAGATGCCCGCCCGCCTCCGGAAGGACCCCATGACGATCGCACCCCCCGCCGCCGACGACCTCGTGGTGACCGACCCCGTCAACGGATCGATCGCGTCCACCGTGCGCCGCTCGACCGAGGACGACGTCCGCAACGCCGTCGCCCGCGCCCGTGCCGCTGCCGGTGCCTGGGCCCGGACCGCGCCGGCCGACCGCGGTGCCCTGCTGCACGCCGCGGCCGACCACCTCCGTGCCCACGCGCAGGAGCTGGCCGACCTGAACACCCGCGAGACCGGCAAGGTGCCCGGCGACGCGCTCGGTGGGGTCGAGGCCGGCATCGGCACGCTCGTGCAGTACGCCGAGCTCGGGCCGGTGCACCGCGGTGAGGCCCTGCGCGGGCAGTTCGGCGCCGCCGACTGGTCGGTGCCGCACCCGCGCGGCGTGGTGCTCGCTCTGACGCCGTGGAACGACCCGGTCGCCGTGGCGTGCGGGATCCTCGGCGCCGCGATCGTCACCGGCAACACCGTCGTGCACAAGGGCAGCGAACGCTGCCCGGCGACCTTCGCCCGACTCAACGCGCTGCTCGCCGAGGTCCTGCCGGACGGCGTGCTCGTCGGCGTCGACGGCGACGCGACCACCGGCGAGCTGCTCCTGGCGCAGGAGGGGATCGACGTCTACGCGCACGTCGGGTCGACCGCGACCGGCGACCGCCTGAGCGAGATGGCCGCGACCACCCGCGCCCACGTCGTCCGCGAGAACGGCGGCAACGACCCCGTCATCGTCGACGCCGACGTCGACCCGGAGTGGGCCGCCGCGCAGGTCGCCCTCGGCGCCTTCGCGAACACCGGCCAGATCTGCACCAGCGTCGAGCGGGTGTACGTGCACCACGACGTCGCCGAGCCCTTCGTCGCCGCGCTCGTCGCCGAGGCGGAGCGTCGCACGGCCGCACCCGCCGCCGAGTTCGGGCCGCTCGTGGACGACCGGCTGCGCGGACTCGTGCAGCACCACGTCGACGACGCGATCGCCCGCGGTGCCGCCGTCCGGACCGGCGGCGTCACGCCCGGCGGGCTCGGGTCGTTCTACCCGGCGACCGTCCTGACCGACTGCACGGACGACATGCTCGTGCTGACCGAGGAGACCTTCGGCCCGATCGCGCCGGTGCGCGTCGTGTCGGACTTCGCGGAGGGCCTCCGGCTCGCCGCAGCCGACCGCTACGGCCTCGCCGCCACCGTGCTGACGAACGACACCGCGCACGCGCTCCGTGCCGCGGCCGAGCTGCCCGTCGGCACGGTCAAGGTGAACGCCGTGTTCGGTGGCGCTCCGGGCGGCAGCGCCCAGCCCCGCGGTGCCTCGGGCGCCGGGTTCGGGTACGGCCCGCACCTGCTCGACGAGATGACGACCACGACGGTGGTGCACCTCGAGGCCGCACCGGCGCGGCGCACCGTCGAGCCGCCGACAGCGGGCTCCGGCAGCACGCTCGCGGGCACCGGCACCGGCACCGCAACGGGCGCACCCGGCCCCGCAGCCGCTGCCGGCGCAACCGCCGGCAGCGCCGACACCGTGGGAGGCACCCGATGACCGCCGACGTCCGCCTGGTGCGCGACCTCGTCGCCACGATCGACGACCGCGAACCGCTCGTCGTCGTCATCGGCGACTGCATCCTCGACCGCTGGACGGTCGGCGAGGCCGAGCGGGTCTCGCGTGAGGCCCCGGCCCCCGTCGTCCGCGTCACCGAGACCATCGCGGTGCCGGGCGGCGCGGCCAACACGGCCGTGAACGCCCGGGCCCTCGGCGCCCGGGTCCGCATGGTGGGGCTCATCGGTGACGACGAGGCCGGTGACGTCCTGCGCCAGCGCCTCGAGGCAGCCGGCGTCGACACGTCCTTCCTGGTCGAGATCCCCGGAGCCCGCACCACGACGAAGTCGCGCGTGGTCGGCGGTGACCGCGTCGTGGTCCGGGTCGACGAGCTCGCCGCGACGCCGACCGCCGAGCACGGCGAACGCCTCGCCCGCTCGGTGGCCCGCGCCGTCCGGTGCGCCGACGCCGCCGTCGTGTGCGACTACGGCCTGGGTGTCCGCGCCGAGGACGTCGTGCCCGTGCTCGACCGTGACCGTCCCGGCGCCGTCGT
>NZ_CAJCKD010000052.1:0-15060 GCF_903970855.1 Curtobacterium sp. ME12 | reverse complement strand
GGTGACCGACGAGCAGGGTGACGGCCAGGAGGCCCGCCCCACGTGGTCGGAACACGTCGCCGACGACGCGGCATCGGCCCACGGCGCCCCACCGGCACACGGTCGTGGCCTGTCCCGGCACCGGCCGCCGCGGCGCCCCGGCACCCGCCGGACCGCGTTCGCGGCCGGCGCTCTGCTCGTGGCTGTCGGCATCGTCGCCGGCACCACGACCGCGACCACCACGGCGAACGGTGACGATGTGACCCTCGACGACCCGAGCGGCGTCTCGATGCCGACCTCCGAGCCGGAGGGGTGGACCCGGGTGTTCGGCGAGGACTTCGCCGACGCCGCCACGAACCGGACCTTCGAGTCCCGGTACTCGGACCGGTTCGTCGCCTACCACGGGTTCGCCGACACCGCGGGGACGGGGCGCTACCAGGCGTCGACCCTGTCGACGCACGACGGCGTGCTCGACGTGCGCCTGCGCACCACGCGCGCCGGGGTGCCGCTGGCGGGCGGTGTCGTGCCGCTCGTCGACGGCGAGTGGGGCGGGCAGACCGCCGGCCGGTACAGCATCCGGATGCGCAGCGACGAGGTCGACGGGTACGGCGTCGCCGTGCTGCTCTGGAGCGACGAGAACCTGTGGTCGGACGGTGAGATCGACTTCCCCGAGGGAGCGCTCGGCGCGCCCGCGTGGCTCAACGTGCACTGCCTGGCGGACCCCGCCGAGAAGTGCATCCACCAGCAAACCGAGGCGTCGCTGCAGGACTGGCACACCTACACGATCGAGTGGACCGCCGACCGGATGTCGTTCCTGGTCGACGACGAGGTCGTCGGCACCACGACGGAGAACATCCCGACGGCTCGGATGCACCTGGTGGTGCAGGCCGGGTCGAACGCCGGGAACCCGCCGGCGGACGCCGCCGGGTCGCTCCTCATCGACTGGATGACGATCGACGTGCCGGCGGACGGTGCCGAGCCGAGCGCGTCGCTGCCGGACGACACCGCGACGACGGTCCCGGACGACTGAGCGGTCCCGAACGACCAGAGCGGTGGGACCTGGTCGTCGGCACCGCTCTGGTCGTCGTCGTCCGTCAGTGCTTCGCGTGCGCCTCGAGCGCCCCGAGCACCGCCGCGACGTGCCGCTCCCGGCCGTACCGGTCCCGCACCCAGGCGCGGCACCGGTCCGCCAATCCCGGTTCGGCCTCGGCGGCGTGCAACGCCTCGAGGACCGTGTCGGCCAGCGCTGCGGTCTCGGTCGGATCGACGGTGAAGCGTGCCCACTCGCCGCTCAGGATCTCGGCCGTGCCGCCGGACGCCGCCGCGACGACGGGGCGTCCGGTGGACATCGCCTCGACGACCACGCGGCCGAACCCCTCGGGCTCGATGGAGGGCGCCACCACGACGTCCGCGGCGTGCAGCAGCGGGACGACGTCGTCCCGCTCGGGCACCACGACGACGGCACCCTCGGGCAGCGCGGCGATCGCGCGGTGCACGGCGGGGGCGTCCTCCGGGTACAGCGCACCGGCCAGGACGAGCACCGGAGCCGGGGCGGGCGGTGTGCCGGGCCCGACGAGGACGCGGGCCGACGCGTGGACGCGCCCCCATGCCTCCAGGAGGGCCAGCACGCCCTTCGACCGCGTGAGCCGACCGTAGTACAGCACCACCGGGCGGTCCTGGTCGAGGCCGAGTGCCGTGCGCGCGCTTCGCGTGCTCGCAGCGGTGGCGGCGGGGAACGCCGCGGTGTCGACGCCGTTCGGGACCACGTCGACCCGGTCCGGCGGAGCACCGACGGCGGTCCAGGCACGTGCCATCGCCGCCGAGACCGCCAGGTAGCGGGACCGCCCTCCGGCGAACGGGCCGAGCCGACGGTAGTTCGGGGCGTGGTGCAGGTGGACGGCCAGGGGGACGCCGGACACGAACGACACCACGCGGCCCCACGGCAGGAACTCCGGACGGTTCAGCCACAGGACGTCAGGACGCGACCGGCGGAGGCGCAGGCCCTCGCGGACGAAGCGCGGCACGTCCGTCGGGGCGGAGCGGATGCCGAAGCGGTAGTCGCGGGCGTGACGCAGTCGGACGCCCAGCTGGTCGAACACCGCGCGGCCCGCGTCCGGGTCGCCGTCCGCGCCGGCTCGGTGCCACACCTCGACGTCGTGGCCGGCCGCGACGAGCACGCCGACGTCCTCGACGACGCAACGTTCGACGCCGCCGGTGATGGCGAGTCCGTTGGTGGCGACGACGACACGCAGCGGACGGGAGGTGGGACGGGTCATGCGGATCCTCCGCGAGCGAGTTTCAGGCGACGGAAGAACCAGGGCAGGCACGCGGCGACGCCGACGACGCGGACGATGTTCCAAGCGAGGTCCTGCGGGGGCAGGAGCGAGGCCGCGGCGACGACGATCGCGATCGCGATGGCCAGCAGCACCCGGCGTCGGGGACCGCGCCACTCGCGGCGGTCCGGCAGGGAGGCCTGCTGCAGCGCAGCGAGGACGGCGTAGGCGATGACGGTGGCGATGCCCGCGCCGACGATGCCGGTCAGGGGCACCAGCACCAGGTTCGCCGCGATGTTCACGACGCCGGCGACGGCACCGATGACGCCGACCGTCACCCCGCGGCGCTCGACCAGCAGGAGCCGGCCGGTCGCACCGCTCGCGACCACCGGGAACGCGGTCAACGCGACCACGAAGACGACGACGGTGAGGGACTCGACCCGGTACGACGCCGGTGCCAGGATCGGCAGCGCCACCGGCGACACGAGCGTGACCGCGACGAGCACGGGGGCGAGCAGCATGTAGAGCTCGTCACGGGCGTGCATCGCGAGCCGGCGGCGGGCCACGGCGTCGCGGAGGGCGGCGAAGTGCGGCGCCCAGGCCTGGTTCGTGAAGGTCAGCAGCAGGATGACCGCGGAGCCGACGACGTAGGCGATCTGGTAGCGGGCGACCTCGTCGGCACCGAGGAGGCGCTGCACGACGAGCCGGTCACCGGCGTTCAGGACGAAGTACGACAGGCTGCCGAGCGCGATCGGGACACCGAGCTTGAACGCCCGGACCGTGGTGCGGTGGTCGAACAGACCGCGGAACCGCGGCTTCGTGGCGACGATGCCGATCACCATCGCGGCGCCCTGCGCCACGACCCCGCCCCACGCGTACGTGGTGGCATCGGCGTGCACGGCGGCGAGCAGCCCGAGGCCGATGATCGACCCGCCGACGGACGACAGCAGGCTCGTGACGGCGAACACGCGGATGCGGTCCTGGGCGACGAGCAGCGCGAGGGACAGCTGCACGATCGCGGCGGGTCCGGTCCAGAGCACGGCCACCAGCAGCAGCGGGTGCTGATCGACGAAGCCCGCGGCGTCCCCCCAGAGCGGGATCGACACCAGGGCGAACACCGTGACGGTGACCGCGGTGACCATGCCGACGAACACCAGGCCGCGAGCACGCCGGTCGTCGCCGTCCTCGGCGCGCTGCAGCACCGACGCCTGGTCGATGCCGCACACGGCCACGACCACCAGCGCCTGGTACAGCGCGATCGCCGAGGCCAGCACGCCGAACTCGGCCGGCGGCATCAGGTGTGCGAGCACGGGGGAGATCAGCGAGCTCACGACGAGCTGCATCGACCAGACGACCACGTAGAGCAGTCCGCGGCCGAACAGCACCGACGAGCCGCGTGCGACGGCGATCGAGTCGGTGTCGGTGGACAGCGCGCCGGGGGCCGCCGGTTGCACGGACGCCTCGAGCTCGTCGTCGTCGGGCTGCGCCGCCAGCGCGGCCGCCTCGGCCGCACGGGCCTCGCGTCGGGTCTGGGGGACGGTCACTGCGCCACCACCACCGGCTGGTCGTCGGCGGACGTGCGGAGCCCGAACGTCGCGTCGACCACGTCGAGCAGGTCGGTGCTGCGCGACGTCGAGAACTTGCGGGCGAACACGTACGGCGTCGACTGGTCGGCCGACGTGCGACGCTCCAGCAACCGGCCGGCGTCCTCGATGCCGAGCCACGGCGGGCTCTTCTGCTTCGTGCCGTCCCACCCGATCCACCAGAGCGGCTGCGCCGCGTGGGCGTCCGCGAAGTCCGGGGTGAACTCCGGGGTCAGCAGGACCGACGGCACGAAGGTCTCGTCGCCGATCCACACGCGCTCCCAGAACGCCACCAGGTCGGGGCGCTGGTCGAACACGTCGACGACGCCCTGCGCGTGGTGGCGGGCCAGGACCTTGAGCTGCGAGCCGCCGCCGAACACGACGTCACGCGGGACGCGTCGGGGGATCGGCAGGCGCAGCATGTGCTTCCGCCACGCCCAGTGCCGGAACCGCACGCGCGACCGACCGCCGTCCCGACCCCACGCGGGATGCGGCAGCGGCTTCGCCTCGACGAACGACCGGCCGGGGTTCGCCGCCAGGAGCGCCGAGATCTCCTCGGCGTCGGCCAACGGGTAGTCGCTGCCCGTCAGCAGGGCCACGTGCGTGGCGTCGGTCCCGGACAGGGCGGCGCGGTAGCCGGCGACCTCGGCCTCGACGTTCTCCCACTTCGCCCATCCGGTGCGCATCCGCGGCAGCACGTGCACCCGTTCGGGCAGGCCGGCGGTCATCGCCTCGAACGCGTCGTCGTCGGTGCTCGCGTCGCAGTGCAGGAACACCGGGAACGGGTCGAGCGCCGCCACGAGCCGACGGACGTGCGTCGGGTCCTCGTGGGCGAGGACGATGCACGCGAGCGGCGTGGGAGTGATGGCCATGTCCGCGACGCTAAGCGGGCCCACGAACACCGACAAGGGCGGTCGGGACCACCTGCGGGGGAACGGCGGTTTCCCGCAGGAGCCCCCCGATCGAGGGGGATCGGGTCAGCGGGCGCGGCGGAACTTCGGGCAGTCGCAGAGCGCGCAGTCCGTGCCCGGACGGTAGTGCTCGTGCGCCGCCTGGGCGTGCCCGCAGGTGCCGCACGCGGCGTCGTCGGCGTCGAGGTGCACCACCACGAGGTCGGACGCGTCGGGGTCCGGCACCAGTCGCAGCGTCGGGCGTGGACGCCTGGTCAGGCCGAGCCGGTCCATCGTGCGGGCCAGCGGCATGCGTCCTCCTCGTGTCCGGCGGGGACCGGGGTCGCACCGGCGGGTCGACCGGCGTCTCCCGCGAGTCTAGTGGCGGCAAACCGCAGCCTCCCCGCATCCTCCGAGCATCGCGGTTGACCCCCTGTCGACGCGCGCGGACCATTGCCACGTCCACCCGACCAGACCGGCCCGACGGGACGACCATGACCGACCAGACCAGCACCGCGGAACGAGCCCTCACACTCGACCCGGCGATGCCCTCGCCCGACGCCCCCACCTGGGCCGGAGCTGCATGGGTCGGCGCCGTCGACCGGTCCGCGGCGCTCGCCGCCGGCACCGTGCGCCTCGCCGGCGCCGACGGCTTCCGCCGCGCCCGCCTCATGGTGCGCGACGGCCGCGACGTCGCCGGGTTCGTCGACGTGCGCGTCGACGACCGCGGGGCGGTGGACCCGGCCGAGCTGGGACCGGCCCTGCGTCGGTTGCCCGCACCGGGCCTCGCGGTCGACGCCCCCGCGGACGGCGCACGCGTCTCCGTCGTCATCGGGACCCGCGAGCGCCCCGTGGCGCTCGCCCGCGCCGTGCGCTCCGTCCTCGACTCCGCGTACGACGACTTCGAGCTGTTCGTCGTCGACAACGCGCCCGTCACCAGCGGCACACGCGACGTCGTCGCGGCGATCGACGACCCGCGCGTCCACTACGTCCTCGAAGCACGCGCCGGCGTCTCCCGCGCCCGGAACGCCGGACTCGCCCTCGCCACCGGCGGCATCGTCGCCTTCATCGACGACGACGTCGTCGTCGACCGCCACTGGATGGCCGCCATCGCCGCCGCCTACGAGCGCGACGCCGACGTCTGGTGCGTCACCGGACTCGTCCCGAGCGGCGAGCTGCGGACCCCCACGCAGCGCTTCTTCGACGAGCGGGTGACCTGGGCGCGGAACCTCGAACGCCGGGTGTACCGCACCGCAGCACCGCCCGTCGACGAGCCCCTGTTCCCGTTCACGGTCGGTGCGTTCGGCACCGGCGCGAACATGTCCGTGCGGCGCGACGCCGTCCGGCAGCTCGGTGGCTTCGACGTCGCACTCGGCCCGGGTACCCGTGCCCGCGCGGGTGAGGACCCGGACCTGTTCACCCGCGTGCTGCTCGCCGGCGGGGCGCTCGCCGTGGAACCCTCGGCCGTCGTCTGGCACGAGCACCGCAAGGACCGTGCCGCGTTGCGCTCGCAGGCGATCGGCTACGGCACCGGGCTCGGCGCCTGGGTCATGAAGCTCGCGCTGCGTCCGTCGACCGCCTTCGCGGTGCTGCGCCGCGCGGTCGGGGCCCTCCGGCGGCTCAGCGCGCTCGGGCAAGGCGCCGACGAGCGCCCCGTCGACGCGAGCGGCGGCTGGCCCGTCGACGCCGAGTTCACCGAGGCGACGCGCGGGCTCAAGCGCGCCGAGCTGACGGCCGCGCTGGGCGGGCCGTGGCGGTACGTGGCCGGGCGGCTGACCGCACGCTGAGGTGCGGGGCGGGCGCGCTGGGCGAGGCGGGCGCGCTGGGCGAGGCGGGCGGGGGCGCACCCGGTTTGCGACAAGACGGTCGTCGTACGACACGTGTCTTGTCGCTCGTTGCGTGCGCAACGCACGGACGGGAGGCCCGTGGCGACGCTGCCACGGGCCTCCCGTCCGTCGGGTGGTGCGTCTACGGTCGGAAGCGGCCGGCCTCGACGTCGCGCCAGCGGCGTCGGCTGCGGAACCAGGCGGCCGGGCCGGCGGGGAACCCGCGCAGCTCGTGGTACGCCAGGGTCTTCGGGATGCGCGTGGTCGAGGCGTCGTTGGTGACCTCGGTCGCGGCGTCGCGGCGCCCGGCCAGACGGGACAGCATCTGCTTCGACTTGACCTTCGCTGCGAGCGGCATCAGGCGGGCCAGGACGGCGACGTGCCGCTTGTCCTTCGCGGCCAGCGCGAACATCAGCGCGGTGAACCCGACGCCGTTGCCGTGCAGCTGCTTGTGCAGGTCCTCGATGGTCTGGCGGTGCCGGTGGTGCACGACCGCGCGCGGCTCGAAGCCGATCTTCCCGCCGCGCCACAGCGTCTCGATGAACATCGCCAGGTCCTCGCCGCCGCGGGCGGGGGAGCCGGCGCCGAGGGTGTGGTCGAAGCCGCCGATGGCCTCGATCAGGGTTCGGCGGTAGGCCATGTTCGCGCCGGCGCCGTACGCGCCGATGCCGTAGACGGCGAAGTGCTTGAGGACCTCGCCGGACGGGGAGACCGCAGTGACGCGGGCGTGCCGCATGGTGCCCTGGACGTCGTCGGGGACGATCGTGACGGGCGAGAACGTGCGCTCGGCGCTGAACCCGCCGTAGTACGCCTCGTACCAGATCTGCGCCGGGGTGGTGAGTTCGCTCGGCAGGATGACACCGGTGACGGCGTCCAGGCCGGGCTCGCTGACGAACCGGGACCCGATGGCGCGGAGCCACTGCGGGTCGACGCGGACGTCGTCGTCGGTGAAGGCGATGACGTCGCCGGTCGCAGCGGCGACGCCGGCGTTCCGGCCGGCGGACAGGCCGGGGCGGCGCTCCTCGACCAGGCGGACGTTCCGCCCGGCGAGCATCGCGGGCAAGGCGTCGCCGGCGGGGACGCGGACGCGGTTGTCGACGAGGATGACCTCGTGCCGCGGGTAGTCGAGGTGCTCGAGGACGTCGAGCAGCCTGCCGAGGTCCTCGACGCGGTCGACGACGGTGGACACGACGACCGAGATGGTCGGCAGGTCGTCGTCCGACACCGCGGGGACGTCGGCCAGGACGGTCTCCTGCAGCGCCTCGAGGGCGCGGGCCGCGTCGGCCGGGTCGTCGGTGAGCCGTACGTCGAGGGTGCCGGTGGGGTGGCCGCCGCGGTAGCCGATCACCATGGCGGACTCGCCGGTCTCGTCGGCGACGAGGCGGGGGAGCGGGGCGTCGAGGTCGACGCCGATGACACGGCGCGGTGCAGGCACGGTGTCGGCGGTGTGGAGGGTGGCCATGTGGTGGACGCTACGTGGAGCCGTCGGCACGGACAACGGCGCGGCTCCCCAGTGGCGGGGTTCGTGCGGGGTTCCGCAGCGCCGTGCGTGTGCCCTCCTCGGGGGTGAGCGCTCACCCAGGAAGCCACGGGAACCTCATGGGTCACGCTCAGGTCACGGAACCGATGCAACCGGTTGCGCTCCCGCTGGTCCGGGCGTAGCTTCCTCCACCAGCAGGCAGCGGCGCCTGCTCCAGGGCAGTGTCGTCGAACCCGGTCGATGCCCCCTGGTGATCTCAATGAGGAGACATCGCTGTGAAGACAACACGCTCCAGGGTGCGGTTCGCATCCGTCGCCGGGGTCGCCGTCATCGGCCTCGTGCTCACCGGCTGCTCGAGCGGGAGCTCCGGCGCCGGTTCGGACGACGCCGAGAGCGGCCAGGACAGCCGCGGGCCGATCACCTACGTGCAGGGCAAGGACAACTCGAACGTCGTCCGCCCGCTCATCGCGAAGTGGAACAAGGCCCACCCGGACGAGAAGGTCACCTTCAAGGAACAGTCCGACCAGGCCGACCAGCAGCACGACGACCTCGTGCAGCACTTCCAGGCGAAGGACGAGAACTACGACGTCGTCGACGTGGACGTCGTCTGGACCGCCGAGTTCGCCGCGAAGAGCTGGCTGACGCCGCTGACCGGCGACATGGAGATCGACACCTCGAAGCTCCTGCCGTCGACGGTGAAGACCGCGACCTACAACGACACCCTCTACGCCGCACCGCAGACCTCGGACGGCGCGCTGCTCTACTACCGCAAGGACCTCGTCAAGACGCCCCCGACGACGTGGGACGAGATGATGGACGACTGCAAGATCGCGAAGGACGCCGGCATCGGTTGCTACGCGGGGCAGTTCGCGAAGTACGAGGGACTCACCGTCAACGCCTCCGAGGCGATCAACGGCTCTGGCGGTTCGGTCCTCAGCAGCGACGGCGCGCCCGACGTCGACACCGACAAGGCGAAGGCCGGCCTGCAGAACCTGGTGGACGCGTTCGAGGACGGGAACATCCCGGCCGAGGCGATCACCTACCAGGAGGAGCAGGGCCGCACCGCGTTCGAAGCCGGCAAGCTGCTGTTCCTGCGCAACTGGCCGTACGTCTACAGCCTCGCCAAGACCGACGGCTCGTCGAAGGTCAAGGACACCTTCGGCATCGCGCCGATCCCCGGTGCCGACGGCGTCGGTGCCTCCACGCTCGGCGGCCACAACGCCGCGATCAGCGTGTACTCCAAGCACAAGGCCACGGCGCACGACTTCCTCGAGTTCCTGACCTCGGACGAGACGCAGAAGTTCTTCGCGACCCAGGGCTCGCTCGCCCCGGTCGTCGGTGACCTGTACACCGACCCCGAGCTGACGAAGCAGCTGCCCTACCTGCCGACGCTGCTCAAGTCGATCGAGTCGGCGGAGCCGCGCCCGGTCACGCCGTTCTACCCGGCCGTCACGAAGGCGATCCAGGACAACACCTACGCGGCGCTCAAGGGATCGAAGTCGGTCGACGAAGCCATGAAGGACATGCAGGACGCCCTCAAGTCGGCGACCAGCAGCTAGCGGCGCACGCCGCTTGATGGACGGGAGGCCCGTGGCGGGTCCGCCACGGGCCTCCCGTCCGCCCCCTACTTGCGTTCCGACACCCCCGGCAAGGAGGCCGACACGTGTCAGCAGCAACCGAGATCCCCGCAGCCATCCCCAACCCGACGGGCATGGAACCGAAGCGCCGGCGGCGCAAGGGCGGACTCAACGCCGAGCACGGCCGGTGGGCCGTGTACCTCATCGGCCCGACGATCGCGCTCCTGGCGATCGTCATCGGCTACCCGGTCGTCAGCGCGATCATCCAGTCGTTCCAGCTCGACCAGGGCCTCGACAAGACCACGCAGCTGTTCGTGGAAGGCGGTTTCGCCGGCATCACGAACTACGCGCACTGGCTCGGCCAGCAGTGCGGCAACGTCACCTGCCCGCCCGGCAGCCTCGGCTCCCAGTTCTGGGTGTCGATGGGCAACACGTTCTTCTTCACCGTCGTCACCGTGCTCGCCGAGACGGTCATCGGCGTGTGGATGGCCATCATCATGAACCGCAACTTCAGGGGCCGCGCGCTCGTCCGTGCCGCGATCCTGGTGCCGTGGGCGATCCCGACGGCCGTCACCGCGAAGCTCTGGTACTTCATCTTCGACGCGAACGGCGTGCTGAACCACGTCCTCGGGCAGCAGATCCTGTGGACGAGCGGCGAGTGGGCGTCCCGGTGGGCGGTCATCATCGCCGACACCTGGAAGACCACGCCGTTCATGGCGCTGCTCATCCTGGCGGGGCTGCAGCTGATCCCGGAGGAGGTCTACGAGGCCGGCAAGATGGACGGCGCGTCGACCTTCCAGCGCTTCGTGCTCATCACGCTGCCGCTGATCAAGCCCGCGCTCATGGTCGCGATCCTGTTCCGCGTGCTCGACGCGCTGCGCATGTACGACCTACCCGCGATCCTGACCGGCGGTGGCGGTGGTTCCGGCAACGCCACCACGACCCTGTCGATCCTGGTCGTCGAACAGATCCGGCAGGGCTTCAACTCGGCGTCGGCCCTGTCGACGATCACCTTCCTGGTGATCTTCATCGTGGCGTTCGTCTTCGTCCGGTTCCTCGGCGCCAACGTCGTGCAGACGCAGGCCGCCCAGCAGAAGGGTGAACTCAAGTGACCCTCGCAGCAGACCGCCCCCGGTCCACCGCAGCAACACGCGACCGCGCCGTCGACCGCACCGAGGTGCGCGTCCGCCGCGACACCGGGCCGCGCATCCGAACGGCCGTGCAGGCGATCGTCATCGCCGTGTGGTGCCTCCTGCCGTTCTACTGGATGGTGGTGACGAGCTTCCGCGACGTCGGCTTCACGTTCGACGCCACCCCGTGGCCGACCCACGTCACGCTCGACAACTACGCGACGGCGTTCTCCACGTCGCTCGGCAACCACCTCGGTCGGGCGCTCGCCAACAGCCTGCTCATCGGCGGCGTCGTGACGATCATCGCGCTGCTCGTCGGCACCACGGCGGCGTACGCCCTCGCCCGGCTCGAGTTCCGTGGCAAGTCGCTCATCGCCGGCGCGATCCTGGCCGCGTCGATGTTCCCCGGCGTCGCCCTCATCTCGCCGCTGTTCCAGCTGTTCACCGACATCGGGTGGATGGGGTCGTACCAGGCGCTCATCCTGCCGAGCATCTCGTTCGTGCTGCCGCTGACCGTGTACACGCTCGCGTCGTTCTTCCGCGAGATGCCGTGGGACCTGGAAGAAGCAGCCCGGATCGACGGGTGCACCCGGGTGCAGGCGTTCCGGCGGATCATCCTGCCGCTCGCCGCGCCCGCAGTGTTCACCACGGCGATCCTGGCGTTCATCTCGAGCTGGAACGAGTACCTCATCTCGTCGCAGCTCTCGAGCGACGCGACACAGCCGGTGACGGTGGCGATCGCATCGTTCGCCGGGTCGCAGCCGCACCAGGAGCCCTACACGGCGGTGATGGCCGCCGGCACGATCGTCACGATCCCGTTGGTCATCCTCGTGCTGATCTTCCAGCGGCGCATCGTGGCGGGGCTCACCGCCGGCGGCGTGAAGGGCTGACGACCGTGGCCCAGCGCGGACCCACCCGTCCCACCGCCCACATCGAAGAGGCGATCGGCTTCGTCGGCATGTTCGGCGTCCTGTTCCTCGGCGTCACGGTGTTCTGCGAGCTCACCGGGCGACCGGCACTCGGCTGGGCGCTCACCCTGCTCGTGTGCGTGCTCGGCGTCGTCGCCCTGGACCGGTGGCGTGTCGCCGTCCTCCGCCGGACCGCGGCGCAGGGCGGCACGGGTGGCCCCGCACCCCGGGGCGTCGGCGCTGCGCCCGCGGTCGCCCCGGTGCGCACGTCGGTCACCGACCCCACCGGTCGCCGCCCCCGACCCGGCGCGGACGGACGGGTGCACGAGCACGCTGGCTGGGACGAGGTCGCTCCGGCTGCACGACGGCCGGCGCGCACCGCACGCGTGCCGGAACGCCGGGCGGACCGCGGCGTGTCTGCGGTGGCGGCCCGACGGGGTGGACCCGACGCACCGGCGGACGTGACGCACGGCACGGACGGCTGACGGGCCTCCCGGGTCGCACCGATGGGGATCCAGGAGATCGCGACCGTCACGGGGCTGTCGAAGTCCACGGTGTCGCGGGCGCTCCGCGGCATGTCGACCGTGGCCGACACCACGATCGAGCAGGTGCGGCGGGTCGCCGACGAACTCGGGTACGTCCCGAGCTCGGCGGCGGCCGGCCTCGCCACCGGTCGGCAGCGCGCCGTCGGGGTGGTCGTGCCCGTCATCGATCGCTGGTTCTACGTCAAGGCGCTCGGCGGTGTCGACGCGGAGCTCCGCCAGGCCGGGTACGACCTGGTCCTCTACAACCTCGGCGGCCCGGGCGGCGACCGCGACCGGGCCTTCCGACGCTCGATGCTGCGGCACCGCGTCGACGGCCTCGTGCTGCTCTCCCTGGTGCTCGACGCCACCGAACGGGCCGAGCTCGAACTCAGCCGGCACCCCATGGTCGTCATCGGCGGCCCGGCACCGGGCCTGCGGAACGTGGGTGTCGACGACCGGGAGGTCACCCGGATCGCGGTCGAGCACCTGCACGCCCTCGGCCACCGGCGCATCGCCTACGTCGGCGGGCAGGACGAGGCCGGCATGAACGTCGCCGTGCCGCACCTGCGGCGGGACGGGTTCCTCGACGCCGTGCGGTCGTCCGGACAGGCCGTGCCGGAACGGTGGTCCCTCGACGGCCGGTTCTCGTTCGCCGGCGGGACCGCTGCCGGGGCCGTGCTGTTCGCAGAACGGGCGCCGGAGCGACCGACGGCGGTGCTCTGCGCCTCGGACGAGATGGCACTCGGTGTCCTGCTGGCCGCCCGCCGAGCCGGACTCGCGGTCCCGGAGGACGTGTCCGTGATGGGGATCGACGGTCACGAGTACGGCGCCACCGTCGGACTCACCACCGTCGCGCAGGACCCGGTGGCGCAGGGCCGCACCGCTGCACGGGCGGTGCTCGCCGAGGTCGACGGCGGTGTCGCCGGCCCGATCGCGGCGGCACCCGCGCACCTCGTCGTCCGCGCGACCACGGGGCCCCGCCCGCACGGTGCCGCGTAGGGTCGCCCGCATGGAGGTCACCAAACTCGAACACGCCTGCCAGGTCATCACCGAGGGGGACGCCCGCCTGGTCCTCGACCCGGGCAACTTCACCCGACCGGTCGACGTCACCGGGGTCGTCGCCGTCGTCCTCACGCACGAGCACCCGGACCACGTCACCCCCGAGCAGGTCCGCCGCATCCTCGACGCGAACCCCGGTGCCGTCGTCATCGGACCGGAGGGGGTCCGCGCGGCGCTGGTCGAGGCGGACATCCCCGTCGAGGTTGTCACGGACGGCGACCACCGGACGGTCGGCCCCTTCGCACTCAGCTTCCACGGCACGCGGCACCAGCTGATCCACACCTCGGTGCCGATCGTCGACAACACCGGCGTGCTCGTGAACGGCCGGCTGTTCCACCCGGGCGACTCCTACACGGACCCGGGCGTCCCGGTCGAGGTCCTCGCGGCACCGGTCGGGGCGCCGTGGCTCAAGGTCGCCGAGATGATGGACTACGTCGCCGCGATCGCGCCGTCCCGCGCGTACCCGATCCACGAGGCCACCCTGTCGGAGGTCGGGCTCGGCATGCACACGGGGCGGCTCCGCGAGGCCGTCGAGCCCGCCGGGTCGCTCGTCGTGCTGCGTCCGGGGGAGTCGCTGACGCTCTAGGGCTGCGCCGCGCTGCGCTGCGCTGCGCTGCGCTGCGCGGCACTGCGCGGCCTGGAGGCCCGTGGCGGCGCCGCCACGCGCCTCCCGTCCGCATCGTGTGCAGGAATGGTCGGGTCCGTGCGCCCGAGGCGACCATTCCTGCTCACGAAGCGCGGCGAAATCGCGCCGCGACCAGGCGGTCGAGCGTCAGGGCGTCCCACGGAGCGTGCCGCTCGGCGTCGTTGTCGAAGTACACGTAGACGTCACGGCCGGCCTCGGCGTGCTCGAGGACGGTCGTCGCCCACCCGCCGAGTGCCCGGGGTGAGTACCCGTCGTGGTAGGTCCGGGGTGCACCGTGCAGCCGGAGGTACGCGAGCGGTGCCCCGGTGTCCGCCCGGAAGCGGGGGAAGTCGCCGGCGTGCGAGTCGACCAGGGCGACGCGGTGCCGGCGGAGCACGTCGAGGTGCTCGTCGCCGAAGCCGGCTGCCCGGACCTCGAGCGCGTGGTGGATCGACCTCGCCGGTTCCTCCGGCTCCACGAGACCGTCCGGTTCGGCGTGGACCTTGTCGTCGTGGTGGCGTGCGAGCCCGGCGGCCGCACCGTGCGTCCGGGGGAGCACCCCGAGGAACTCGTCGAGCACCTCCGGCGTCGGCAGCAGGCGCTCGGGCAGCTGCCAGAGCACGGGCCCGAGGGTGTCCCCGAGCTCCAGCGGACCCGAGGCGAAGAAGTTCGCCAGCGCGGTCTCGACGTTCCGCAGCCGGAGCATGTGCGTGACGTACCGGCCGCCCTTGACCGCGAACCGGAACGGCTGCCCGCCCGAGGCCGCACGCCACGCCCGGTAGCGCGCCGGACGCTGCAGCGAGTAGAAGGATCCGTTCAGCTCCACCGTCGGGAACCGCGACGCCACGTGCTCGAGCCACCGCCGCTTCGCGAGGCCCTCGGGGTAGAAGTCCCCACGCCAGCCGTCGTACTGCCACCCGGACAGGCCGATCCGGACCGTGGCCGAGGGGCTACCGCCGACGTGTCGAGGCGCTGCGATCGCGTCGTGATCCGCCGTCATCGACCCACCGTATGCCTACTCCGACACGGCGGCACACCCGGGCGACACGCCCCGTTTTGGTGCGGATGCGAGCCTTGTGCAATACTTGTCGAGTTGTCGGAACGGCCCCATCGTATAGCGGCCTAGTACGCTGCCCTCTCACGGCGGTAACGCGGGTTCGAATCCCGCTGGGGTCACCACAGGTGACATGCTCCGAGTCCGACAAC
>NZ_CAJCKD010000051.1:0-16151 GCF_903970855.1 Curtobacterium sp. ME12 | reverse complement strand
GTGCGAGACCTGCCACGGCTCCTGCTGCGCACCGGGCACCAGCCCGCGTACGTGCGACATCTGCGGTGGCTCCGGGCACATCCAGCGCCAGGTCCGCTCGCTCCTGGGCAACGTGGTGACGAGCGCCCCGTGCGGCACCTGCCGCGGGTACGGCACGGTCATCCCGAGCCCCTGCCCGACCTGCCAGGGTCAGGGCCGCGTCCGCGCGCGTCGCACCGTGCCGGTGGACGTCCCCGCCGGCGTCGACTCCGGCCTGCGCCTGCAGATGCCCGGCCAGGGCGAGGTCGGTCCGGCCGGCGGCCCGTCCGGCGACCTGTACCTCGAGATCCGCGTGCGCCACGACGACGTCTTCAGCCGTGACGGCGACGACCTGCTGGCGACGCTCGAGGTCGGCATGACCGACGCCGTCCTGGGCACGACCACCACGATCGACGGTCTCGACGGTCCGGTCGAGCTGGAGATCCGACCGGGTGTGCAGAGCGCCGACGTCCTCGTCATCAAGGACCGCGGCATCACGAAGCTGCGCGGGAACGGTCGCGGCGACCTGCGGGTCGGCGTGCAGGTCGTCACCCCGACCAAGCTGTCCCACAAGGAACGGCAGCTGGTCGAGCAGCTCGCGAAGTCGCACAAGACCACCGCTCCGCAGCTCGCCCGGTTCCAGCAGGGCATGTTCGGCAAGCTCCGCGACCGGTTCTTCAACCACTGATGGCGTCGTTGTACCTCGTCGACTCGCTGGACGGCGTCGCGGTCGGTGACCCGGTGTCGCTCGACGGGGCCGAGGGCCGGCACGCGGTCTCCGTCGCGCGTGTCCGGGTCGGCGAGGTCCTGCGCATCGCCGACGGACGGGGCACCGTGGTATCCGGTCCGGTCACGGCGCTCGGCAAGGACACCCTGGAGCTCGCGGTCGAGACCGTCGAGCACCAGGATGCGCCGCGCCCGTCGCTGACGCTCGTGCAGGCCCTGGCCAAGGGCGGCCGTGACGAGATGGCGGTGCAGGCGGCGACCGAGATCGGCGTCGACCGGGTCGTGCCGTGGTCGGCCGCGCGCAGCGTCTCCCGGTGGGACGGCGCGAAGGTCGAGAAGGGCCGTGCGCGGTGGGCCGCGATCGCGCACGAGGCGGCGAAGCAGGCGATCCGTCCGCGCGTGCCCGTCGTCGCGCCGCTGGTGACGACCGGACAGATCGTGTCCGCGCTCGGTGACGGGACCACCCTCGTCCTGCTCGACCCGACCGCGACCGTGCGACTCGCCACCTGGGAACCTCCGCCGGACGCCGAGGACATCGCCCTCGTCGTCGGCCCCGAAGGCGGCATCGACGGCGCGGAGCTCGACCGGCTCGAGGCCGCGGGTGCCGTGCGGGTCCGACTCGGTGACAGCGTGCTCCGCACGTCCACCGCCGGACCGGCCGCACTCGCTGTCCTGCAGGCGCGACTGGGTCGCTGGTGAGCCGGACCACGCCGTCGGGCGCGTCCTACGATGGAGCCATGAGCAGCAGCACGCCCAGCGTCTTCTCCAAGATCATCGCGCGCGAGATCCCGGCGACCATCGTCGCCGAGGACGACCGTGTGATCGTGATCGAGGACATCGCCCCGAAGGCCCCCGTCCACGTGCTCGTCGTCCCCAAGACCGAGCAGTACGCGAACGTCGGCGAACTCGCAGCGGGCGACCCCGACCTGTTGGCCCACGTCGTCGCCACCGCGCAGCGGATCGCCGACGAGCGTGCCGACGGCCAGTTCCGACTCGTCTTCAACACCGGCGAAGCCGCCGGTCAGACCGTGTTCCACGTGCACGCGCACGTACTCGCAGGTGAACTGCAGGAAGGCACCCTTGCCGGTTAACGAACCCGTACAGCCCACCGCCGCCGAGGACGAGACCGTCTCGGTCTCGCTCCAGGTCGACGGCATCGCCATGGTGCAGCTGCTCGGCCCCCAGGACCGTCTGCTCAAGACCGTCGAGCGCCAGTACCCGGGCGTCCGGGTCGTCGTCCGTGGCAACGAGGTCACGCTGACCGGGCCGGAGCGCGCCGTCGCCCGCGCGAAGGCGCTCGTCGACGAGCTCGTCGGCATGGTCAGGCGCGGGCAGGAGATCGGCCCGGCCGACATCCCGATGTCGGCACGGATCCTCGACGACGACCGCAAGCCGTCCGACACCTTCGGCACCCCGATCGTGTCGAGCCGCGGCAAGTCCGTCCGCCCGAAGACCGACGGGCAGCGTGCGTACGTCGACGCCATCGACGAGCACACCATCACGTTCGGCATCGGTCCGGCCGGTACCGGCAAGACGTACCTGGCGATGGCCAAGGCCGTGCAGGCGCTGCAGCGGCGCGAGGTCAACCGGATCATCCTCACCCGTCCCGCGGTCGAGGCCGGCGAGCGGCTCGGCTTCCTGCCGGGCACGCTGACCGACAAGATCGACCCGTACCTGCGCCCGCTCTACGACGCCCTGAACGAGATGATGGACCCGGAGCTGGTCCCGAAGCTCCTGGCGGCCGGCACCGTCGAGGTGGCCCCGCTGGCGTACATGCGCGGCCGGACGCTCAACGACTCCTTCGTGGTGCTCGACGAGGCGCAGAACACCACGCCCGAGCAGATGAAGATGTTCCTGACCCGGCTCGGGTTCGGCTCGAAGATGGTCATCACCGGCGACATCACCCAGGTCGACCTGCCGGGCAACGTCTCCGGTCTCCGGCTCGTGACCCGCATCCTCGACCAGGTCGAGGACATCCACTTCGCCCGCCTCGGCAGCGAGGACGTGGTCCGCCACACCCTCGTCGGCCGGATCGTCGACGCGTACACGGTCTACGACGAGGAGCGCCTCGCCGAGCAGGCCGGGCAGCGCCCCGGTGGCCGTGGCACCGCCCCGGTCGGCAACCCCGACGGCGCCAACCGCGCCGAACGCAGGGGACGCCCGCCGCAGGACCGCGCACGACCCCCCTACCCCCAGAACGACGCCCGAGGAGGCACCCGGTGAGCATCGAGCTCAACAACGAGTCCGGCGTCGAGGTGGACGAGGCCGCGATCCAGCGGCTCGCCGCCTTCGCCCTCGACGCGATGCACGTCCACGCCGACGCCGAGCTCGCGATCGTGCTGGTCGACGAGGGCGCCATGGAGCAGCTGCACGTGCGGTGGATGGACGAGCCCGGCCCGACGGACGTCCTGAGCTTCCCGATGGACGAGCTGCGTCCCGGCACGGAGGACGACCCCACGCCGGCCGGGCTGCTGGGCGACATCGTGCTCTGCCCGCAGGTGGCCGAGGAGCAGGCCAAGACCGCCGGGCACTCGAGCACCGACGAGATGCTGCTGCTCACCTGCCACGGCATCCTGCACCTGCTCGGCTTCGACCACGCCGAGCCCGACGAGAAGGCCGAGATGTTCGGCATCCAGGGCGAGATCCTGAACGCCTTCGCCGCCCAGCAACGAGGGCGGTAGTCGGTGGTCGTCGTCGCCGGACTCCTCGCGGTGGCGCTGGGGCTCGTCGTGCTCGGCGGGCTCCTCGCCGCGAGCGACGCCGCACTCTCGGTGGTCTCCCGTGCCGACCTCGACGAGATCGCCAGGGGCAACAAGCGCCGCCGCGCCGTCGAGGCGATCGCGGACGACGTCGGGGCGCACGTCAACGCGCTGAACTTCTTCCGTGTCCTCGCCGAGACCGCCGCGGCGGTGCTCGTGACGATCGCCCTCGTGCGCGCCTTCGACAGCTGGTGGATCGCACTCGTGGTCTCCGCCGCGATCATGACGGCGGTGTCGTTCGTGCTGGTCGGGTCGAGCCCGCGCAGCGTCGGACGCGCCCACGCCGAGCGGCTGATCGGTGCGACCGGCGGCATCGTCCGCGGGGTCCGCATCGTGCTCGGTCCGCTGGCCGGGCTGCTCGTCCGGATCGGCGACCGGGTCACCCCCGGCCGCGGCCGGAGCGCCTCCACCGTGTCGAGCGAGGAGCAGCTGCTCTCGCTCGTCGACGAGGCAACCGAGAGCAACGTGCTCGAGGACGAGGACCGCGAACTCATCCACTCCGTGTTCGAGTTCAGCGACACCCTGGTGCGTGAGGTCATGGTGCCCCGAACGGACATGCTCACCGTCGACGGTGCTGAGACGCTGGCCACGGCCATGGAGCAGTTCCTGGCCGCCGGGGTGTCCCGGATGCCGGTGACGGGCAAGGACAGCGACGACGTGCGGGGTGTGCTGTACCTGCGCGACGTCGCGCGGTCGCTGTACGAGCGGCCGGCGTCCCGCACCGAGCGGGTCAGCCGACTGCTGCGGCCCGCCGAGTTCGTGCCGGAGTCGAAGCACGCCGACGACACCCTGCGGCACATGCAGGTCGCCAAGAACCACCTGGTGCTGGTGGTCGACGAGTACGGCGGTGTCGCCGGGCTCGTGACCATGGAGGACCTCATCGAAGAACTCGTCGGCGACATCTCCGACGAGTACGACCGCGCCGTCGTCGACCGGACCGAGGTCGAACCGGGCATCTGGAGGATCTCCGCCCGACTGCCGATCGACGAGCTCGGCGACCTGTTCGGCATCGAGCTCGACGACGACGACGTCGACACCGCCGGTGGTCTGCTCACCAAGGAGCTCGGACACCTGGCCGTGTCCGGCGACACCGTCACCGTGTCCGGGGTCGTCCTGACCGCCGACCGGGTCGAGGGCAAGCGCCGCCACCTCATCACCGTGCTCGCCGAGCGCACCCACGCCCTGGCCGACGTCGAGGACGCCTTCGACGACGCCGAACCCACCACGACGGGAACCACGCACGCATGACCGACCCCGACACCACCCAGGCCGGCTCGGAGCAGCCCTACCGCGCGGGCTTCGTCTCGTTCGTCGGCCGTCCGAACGTCGGCAAGTCGACGCTGACCAACGCCCTGGTGGGCGAGAAGGTCGCCATCACCTCGTCCAAGCCGCAGACCACCCGACGCGCCATCCGCGGGATCGTGCACCGGCCCGACGGCCAGGTGATCATCGTCGACACGCCGGGCGTGCACCGTCCGCGCACCCTGCTCGGCGAACGGTTGAACGACCTCGTGCAGTCCACGCTCGGCGACGTCGACGTGATCGGGTTCTGCGTGCCGGCCAACGAGCCCGTCGGCCCCGGCGACCGGTTCATCAACGACACGCTCGACCAGTACCCGCGCGCCAAGAAGATCGCGATCGTGACGAAGATCGACAGCACCTCCAAGGACCGCGTCGGCGAGCAGCTGCTGGCCGTCTCGAAGCTCCGCGACTGGGACGCCGTGGTGCCGACGTCGGGTACCAGGGGCATGCAGCTCGAAGACCTGCTCGGCGTGATCACGGCCCTGCTCCCCGAGTCGCCGCAGCTGTACGACTCGAGCGCGGTGACCGAGGAGACCGACGAGGAGCGCATCGGGGAGCTCATCCGCGAGGCCGCGCTCGAGGGCGTCCGTGACGAGCTGCCGCACTCGCTCGCCGTCGTCATCGAGGACATCGTCGAGCCCGACGCCGACGAGGACGCCGACGGCCCCCTGCGCATCTTCGCGAACCTGTTCGTCGAGCGGGACAGCCAGAAGGCGATCGTCATCGGACACAAGGGCGAGCGCCTGAAGGACGTCGGTTCGCGGGCCCGCGTCGAGATCGAGTCGCTGCTCGGCGGCCGACACGTCTACCTGAACATCCGCGTGAAGGTGGCCAAGGAGTGGCAGCGTGACCCGAAGCAGCTCGGACGTCTCGGTTTCTGACCGTCCGCGGCTCACACCCCGGGTCATCCGGGCGACGGACGCGGGGACGAGCGGTCCGCCGTACCGTGGACGGGTGTTCCGTCCGATGCTGCGTGCGCAGGTCATCACCGACCTGCTGATCGCCGTGCTGCTCGGCGTCCTCGTCCTGGTCGCCAGCGGGCGTGGGATCGACGGCCCGCTGTCGGTCGTCACCGTCGTCGGCATGACCGCCGCCCTGGCACTGCGGCGCCTGTCGCCCGGGCTCGCGCTGACCGTCGCTTGGGTGTTCGCGGTCCTCGAGATGGCAACCCTGCAGGTGCCGGACGTGTCGAACGCGTTCATCGCCGGCGTCATGTACACGACGAGCGCGTACGGCAGTCGCCGTGTGCGGCTGGCCGGGCTCGTGTCGGCGATCGTCGGCTCCGTGGCGGCGGCCGCCTACATGGGCTTCGACGACTACCAGAACCGGCTCACCTACGAGACCGCTTCGACGCCGCTGCAGGAGTCGCTGCAGGTCACCCTGTCGTTCTTCGCCGTCGTCCTGCTCCTGCTGCTGCTGCCGTGGCTCGCCGGACTCGTGGTCCGGACCCGACGGTCGGCGAGCATGAGTCGCGAGGCCCAGTTGCTCGCCGAGCGTGACGCCGCGCGGGCCGACCGGGCCGTCGCGGTCGAGCAGGAGCGCGTGCGGATCGCCCGCGACATGCACGACATCGTCGCGCACTCGCTCGCGGTGGTCATCGCACAGTCCGACGGTGCCCGGTACGCCCTGAAGGCCGACCCCGCGGTGGCCGACCAGGCCCTCAGCACCATCTCGGCCACGGCGCGCCGAGCCCTCGGCGACGTGCGCGAACTCCTCGGCGCGCTCCGGCACGAGCAGGGGACCGCGCCGACGCCGGAGATCGACGACATCGACCGGCTCGTCGACGAGATGCGGCAGCTCGGGCTCGACGTGCGCGTGGAACGCGAGGGCGACCCCGCCGGGCTGCCCACCACCACGCAACTCGCGGTCTACCGGATCGTGCAGGAGAGCCTGACGAACGCGTACAAGCACGGTGAGCCCGGCAGCCCGGTACGTGCGGCCCTGACCTACCGGCCGGACACGGTCGAGATCACCGTCGTGAACCGACGTGCCGACGACGGCGTCCGCGGACCCGGAACGGGTCACGGGCTGGTCGGCATGCGCGAGCGCGCCGTGATGACCGGCGGCACCATGACCGCCGGAGCCCGGGGAGACGACTTCACGGTCGCCGTCCGGATGCCGACCGTCCCGGCGAGTGGGCAGATGCCCCGCGGCCGGATCACCCCGACCGAGCAGGAGCGCACCGCCCGATGACCACGATCCCGACCGACGAGCACCGGATCCGTGTCGCCCTCGTCGACGACCAGGCGCTCTTCCGCACCGGCATCCGGATGCTCATCGACTCGCAGCCCGACCTGCGGTTCGTCGGCGAGGCGGGTGACGGTGCCGAGGGAGTCGAACTCGTCCGACGCACCCGTCCCGACGTGGTGCTGATGGACGTCCGGATGCCCGTGATGGACGGCATCACGGCGACCGGTCACATCGTCGAGCAGTCCGGTACCGACGGTGCGAAGGTCCTCGTGCTGACCACGTTCGACTTCGACGAGGCCGCAGCCAAGGCCATCCGCGCCGGTGCGAGCGGGTTCGTGCTCAAGGACGCCGACCCGGAGTTCCTGCTCGCGGCGGTCCGGACCGTGCACGCCGGCACCGCGGTGTTCGCCGCGTCGGCCACGCGAGAGCTCCTGCGACGGTACGACGACTCGGTCGGCCGCGCTGCCGCCGTCCC
The DNA here is from genome assembly GCF_903970855.1 of Curtobacterium sp. ME12. NCBI lineage: Bacteria > Bacillati > Actinomycetota > Actinomycetes > Micrococcales > Microbacteriaceae > Curtobacterium > Curtobacterium sp. ME12. The sequence continues at coordinate 8,681 of NZ_CAJCKD010000051.1, read as the reverse complement.
CGCGGCCTTCGCCGACCTCACCCCGCGTGAGCGCGAGATCTTCGACCTGGCCGCCCGGGGGTTCAGCAACAGCGAGATCGCCCAGCACGAGTACGTCAGTGAGGCCACCGTCAAGACGCACATCTCGCGGGTCCTGACGAAGCTCGAGCTCCGCGATCGGGTGCGCCTCGTCGTCTTCGCCCACGAACACGGGCTCGTCACCAAGGCAGAATGAAGCCGGGTCATCCGCGGGGATGACCCCTCCACAGGCAACCGAGCCGAGCGGACGATCCACAGCAGCCGACCGGGCGACGCGGGACGGGCCCGCCGACCGCCATCGTGGATGCATGACCACGAGCCACGCCCCGATCATCCGCCTCGACCACGTGTCCAAGCACTACGGCGACGACGCCCGACGTGTCACCGCGCTCGACGACGTCAGCGTCGACATCGGCGCGGGGGAGTTCACCGCGGTGATGGGCCCGTCCGGATCCGGCAAGTCGACGCTCATGCACGTCGCGGCCGGCCTCGACGCCGTGTCCGCCGGTCGGATCCAGATCGACGGCGTCGACATCACGGCCCTGGGCGACAAGGACCTCACCGAGCTGCGTCGTCGTCGGCTGGGCTTCGTGTTCCAGTCGTTCAACCTCGTCCCGACGCTCGACGTCAGCGAGAACATCCGGTTGCCGTTCCTGCTCGGTGGGCACAAGCCTTCGCACGAGGAGACCGCCTGGATCGACCGGCTCGTCGAGATGCTCGGGCTCGGCAACCGGCTGACGCACCGGCCGCACCAGCTCTCCGGCGGGCAGCAGCAACGCGTCGCCATCGCGCGGGCGCTCGCGTCGCGACCGGCGGTGGTCGTCGCCGACGAACCGACCGGCGCGCTCGACTCCCGCACCGGGCGCGACGTGCTGGCGATCCTCCGCGGCGCCGTCCAGGAGTGGGGGCAGAGCGTCGTCATGGTCACGCACGACCCGGTCGCGGCCGCGAACGCCGACCGCATCCTGTTCCTCGCCGACGGCAGGATCGTCGCGGACCGCCCCGCGATGGACGCCGGCGCGATCTCCACGACGATGCTCGGGATGGAGGCCGCAGCGTGAACGACGTCCGCTCCTTCGCCCCGACCGTCCTCGTCGCCGCCCTCGGCACCACGTTCGGTTCCGCCCTCGTCATCGCACCGGGGATCGTCACCGAAGCGCTCCGAGCCGCCGGGGTGGCTGACCTCGGTCCGATCAAGGCGATCCTGTCCGTGGTGGGGTGGCTGTTCCTCGGCATCGCGCTGTACGTCGGCGCGATCGTCACCGCGAACACCTGCGCCACCCTGATCGCCGGGCAGACCCGGACCATCGCGTTGCAGCGGCTCGTCGGTGCGACCGGTGCGACCCTCCGTGCGCGGATCACCCGCACCGGGCTGATCGTTGGCGTGCTCGGCGGGGTCGTCGGCGCCGTCGTGGGGACCGCGCTCTCGGCCCTGTTCGTCGTCGTCCTGCGGGGCAACGGGGTCCTGCCCGAGGCCGAGTACACCTACGTCCCGTGGGAGCTCGTGCTGCCGGTCGTGGCCGTCGTCCTCGCCACCTGGGGCGCCTTCGCTGCCGGGTCGCGCCGCGTGCTCACCGTCACCCCGCTCGAGGCGCTGTCCTCGAGCGTCGAACCGAGCCACGACGACGTCCGGTCCGGCACCGCCCGCAAGGTCTGGTCGATCGTGCTCATGGCCGGCGGCGCGGCGCTGATGCTGCTCGGGCTCGCGGTGAGCTCGCTGTCCCCGGTCGCGGTCCTGCCGGCGGCGCTCGGCGGGTTCGTGTCCTTCGCCGGGGTCGCGGTGGGGGCGACGATCGTGATGCCGCCCGTGCTGCAGCTCATCGGCCGCATCGGCTCGCACGACCCCGTCGTCCTGCTCGCCGGACGGAACGCGATGCGGGCGCCGGGGCGGTCCTCGCGGGCGACCATCGGGCTCGTCATCGGCATCACCCTGCTCGTCACCTTCGCGGTCGCGCTCGGCATCATGCAGCACGTGCTCGAGACCGAGATGCGCGCCATGAGCGCGGGGAGCGCCACCCCCGAGATGATCGAGGCGCAACGCGACCTCTTCGTGCAGATCAACGCGGTCGTCAGCGTGATCGTCGGGTTCTCCGCCGTGATCGCCGCCGTCGGGGTCGTGAACGCCCTGGCGCTCGGGGTGCTCCAGCGTCGACGCGAACTCGGGCTGCTGCGGGTGCTCGGCCTGACCGGTGCGCAGGTCCGACGGATGATCGTGACCGAGGCGGTGCAGATGGTCGTCGCGGCCGTCGTCTCGGGGCTGGCGCTCGGCACGTTGTACGGCTGGGTCGGCGGGCAGACGCTGCTCGGCTCGCTCGGGACACCCGTGGCACCGGTGGTGCCGCCGTTGACCATCGGCATCGTGGTGATCGGCGCGCTGGTCCTGGCGGTCGTCGCCACCATCGCCCCGGTGCGGCGCGCGATGCGCGTCCCGCCGACCGAGGCGCTCGCGGTCGACTGACCCGTCGCCCTGGTCGCACCGCGCGACGACGCGGGAGGCCCGGTGCCAGCTGGCACCGCGCCTCCCGATTTGTCGTGTGGTCGCGCCGAGGTGCCCTGCCCTGCCCGGCCCTGCCACGCCGCTCACGTCCGCCGAGGTGTCACGAACTGTCGTCCGGACCCAGCCCGGGCGACAGCGCGCGACCGCTCGGCGACTGGCCCGCGGCAGGTCTCGACCACCCGGCACCGCACTCGGCACCGCACTCGGCATCGCCGTTCGACGGCACCGGGCGGTCTCACGTCACACGCTTGCGCCAGCCTGGTAGAGCGGTGCTAGCGTGGGTCTCGATGTACTCGGCACTCCTCCTCCTTCGCTGCCGCGACGAGGCCTGACACTCCGGCCCACCTCGTCGCGGAGTCCGTCGTGGCCGCACCACAAGAGCTCACGAACACGCGACGAAAGCGAAGAACGATGCAGAACACACAGCAGCCCTCCGGAATGCCGATCCACAAGTACGTCCCGTTCCACGAGCAGATCACCGTCGACCTGCCCGACCGCACCTGGCCCACGAAGCGCATCGACAAGGCGCCGCGCTGGTGCGCGGTCGATCTGCGTGACGGCAACCAGGCCCTCATCGACCCGATGGACGCCGAGCGCAAGCGGGCGATGTTCGACCTCCTCGTCCGGATGGGCTACAAGGAGATCGAGGTCGGGTTCCCGAGCGCCTCGCAGACCGACTTCGACTTCGTCCGATCGCTGATCGACGAGGGCGCGATCCCCGACGACGTCACCATCCAGGTGCTGACCCAGGCGCGCGAGCACCTCATCCAGCGCACGTACGAGGCGATCGACGGCGCCAAGCAGGCCATCGTCCACCTGTACAACTCCACGAGCATCGTGCAGCGCGAAGTCGTCTTCCGCACCGACGTGCAGGGCGTCGTGGACATCGCGGTGGCCGGGGCGAAGCTCTGCAAGGCGGCCGAGGCGACGCTGCAGCACGACACGACGATCTACTACGAGTACTCGCCGGAGTCCTACACGGGCACCGAGCTCGAGGTCGCACTGGAGATCTGCAACGCCGTCCTCGAGGTCTTCGAGCCGACGCCCGAGCGCAAGGTCATCATCAACCTGCCCGCCACCGTCGAGATGGCCACGCCGAACGTCTACGCCGACTCGATCGAGTGGATGTCGCGCAACCTCGCCCACCGCGAGGACGTCATCCTGTCACTGCACCCGCACAACGACCGCGGCACCGCCGTCGCCGCCGCCGAGCTGGGCTACATGGCCGGCGCGGACCGCATCGAGGGCTGCCTGTTCGGCAACGGTGAGCGCACCGGCAACGTCGACCTCGTCGCGCTGGGCATGAACCTGTTCACGCAGGGCATCGACCCGGAGATCTCGTTCGCGGACATCGACCAGGTGAAGCGCACCGTCGAGTACTGCAACCAGCTGCCGGTGCCCGAGCGACAGCCGTGGGCGGGCGACCTCGTGTACACGGCGTTCAGCGGCTCGCACCAGGACGCCATCAACAAGGGCTTCGAGGCGATGAAGGCCAAGGCCGCCGCCGCGGGCAAGGACATCGACGAGATCGAGTGGGCGGTGCCGTACCTGCCCGTCGACCCGAAGGACATCGGCCGGTCGTACGAGGCCGTCATCCGCGTCAACTCGCAGTCCGGCAAGGGCGGTGTGGCATACCTGCTCAAGACCGACCACGCCCTCGACCTGCCCCGCAAGCTGCAGATCGAGTTCTCCGGCGTCGTGCAGCGGCACACCGACACCGAGGGCGGCGAGTTCTCGTCGCAGCGCATCTGGGACGTGTTCCAGGACGAGTACCTGCCCGCATCGATCGACGACGAGAAGTGGGGCCGGTACGAGCTCACCAAGACGGCGACCTCGAGCGACTTCGACGGCACGACCTCGCTGTCGGTCGCACTCCGCGTCGACGAGGGCTCCGTCACCGCCGACGCCGTGGGCACCGGTCCGATCGACGCGTTCCTCAAGGTCCTCGCCGAGCAGGGCGTCCAGGTCACGCTGTACGACTACTCGGAGCACACGATGAGCGCCTCGGGTGACGCCAAGGCGGCGTCGTACGTCGAGCTCGACGTCGACGGCGTGCGCCTGTGGGGCGTCGGCATCGACGCGGACATCTCCACGGCGTCGCTCAAGGCGATCGTGTCCGCGGTGAACCGCGCGGTGCGCGCCGGTGCTGCAGCCGGCGCCGACTCGCCGGAGCTCGTCTCCGCCTGAGACTCGACCGGGCCGGGAGGCGCGGTGCGGGCTGGACTCGCACCGCGCCTCCCGTCCGTGCCCGGTTCTTCCCCCGTCACGCGCGATGGCAAGTCGAATCGGGCGTACCTGGTCGTTTCTTCCGACCAGGTACGCCCGATTCCACTCGGTACAACTCCGCAGCGCGCAGCGCGCTGCGCTGTCGGCGGGGCAGGGGATACTGGGGGCATGCCGTTGTACCGGGACGAGTGCGTCGTGTTGCGCACCCACAAGCTCGGTGAAGCCGACCGCATCGTCACGATGCTCTCGCGGCAGCACGGCAAGATCCGCGCGGTGGCCAAGGGCGTGCGGCGGACGGCCTCGAAGTTCGGCAGCCGGCTCGAGCCGTTCATGGTCGTCGACGCCCAGTTCTACGAGGGCCGGTCGCTCGACATCGTCACCCAGGCCGAGTCGCTCGGGGCCTACGGGGCACAGATCGTCGCCGACTACGGCGCGTACACCGCGGCCAGCGCGATGGTCGAGACCGCCGACCGCCTGAGCGAGGCCGACGCCGGACTGCAGCAGTACCTGTTGCTCGTCGGCGCGCTGCGGTCGCTGTCGCGCGGTGAGCACCAGTCCAGCGCCACGCTCGACTCGTACCTGCTCCGGGCGATGAGCATCGCGGGGTGGGCGCCCTCGTTCAGCGACTGCGCGGTGACGGGGGAGCCCGGCCCGCACTCGGCATTCGTGGTGCAGCTCGGTGGTGTCGTCGCCGACCGTGCTGCCCCGCCGGGGACCCCGCGGCTCGACCCGGCGACGCTCGGGGTGCTCGGCTCCCTGCTCGCCGGTGACTGGGCGACGGTCGACGCCACCGACGAGCGGACGCGTTCGCGGGCCTCCGGCGTGGTCGCGGCCTACGCCCAGTGGCACCTGGAACGATCGCTCCGTTCCCTGCCGCACGTCGACCGTTCCGAACACCCGATGCCGGTGCCGCAGACCCACGGCGGACCCGAGGCGACGGCGCGCGCGGTGGCCTCGACCCCGGCGCCCGCCGTGCCCGAGCCCGATCCTGATCCCGCTGTCGAAGGAGCCCCCACCGCATGAGCCCCCGCCGCCCCGACGACGTCGAACCCTTCCGCCCGGTCGACTGGACCGGCGAGACGCCCCCGGCGATCCCGGCCCGGTTCGTCCCGGAGCACGTGGCCATCGTCATGGACGGCAACGGCCGGTGGGCGAACGGCCGCGGCCTGACCCGGATCGAGGGGCACAAGGCGGGCGAGGCCTCACTGCTCGACGTCGTCGCCGGGGCGATCCAGATCGGCGTCGGACACGTGTCGGCGTACGCGTTCTCGACGGAGAACTGGAAGCGCTCCCCGGAAGAGGTCCGGTTCCTGATGGGCTTCAACCGTGACGTCATCCGCCGTCGCCGTGACCAGCTGCACCAGTGGGGCGTCAAGGTGCGGTGGGCCGGCCGGCGACCGCGGCTGTGGCGGAGCGTCATCGACGAGCTCGAGGCCGCCGAGCGGATGACGGCGGGCAACGACGTGCTCACGCTGACGATGTGCGTGAACTACGGCGGCCGGAACGAGATCGTCGATGCCGTGCGGGGCATGGCCGAGGACGTCGCCGCCGGACGCCTGAAGCCGAGCCAGGTCACCGAGAAGGCGCTGGCGAAGCGGCTGTACGTGCCAGAGATGCCCGACGTCGACCTGTTCCTCCGGAGCTCGGGGGAGCAGCGCACGAGCAACTTCCTGCTGTGGCAGTCCGCCTACGCCGAGATGGTGTTCCTCGACCGGCTCTGGCCGGACTTCCGTCGCACCGACCTGTGGGGGGCGATCGAGGAGTACGCACGGCGAGACCGACGCTACGGCGGCGCGGTCGACGCTCCGACGGCGTAGCCGCTGCCGCGGGGCCGAGGCTGCCGGGGCCGGGGCCGAGTCTCGGATCTGCGGACACGTTGCGCCCTCCGGACGGCGCGGAGTGTCCGCGCAGCCGAGACTCGGCGCGCGCCGCACCTCAGCCCGGCAGCGGTTCCTCGAGCAGGTGGGCGGCGGAGCGCACCGCGTCGAGCGCCGCGCGGATGCTCGGCACACGGTCGGCACCACGCGCGACGACCACTTCGACACGCCGCGCGAGCTCATCGTCCACGGGGTCGATCGCGACACCGGCGGGGATCACGGTCGTCGCGAGTGCCAGCCGGGGGAGCAGCGCCACCCCGAGGCCGGCGGCGACGAGGCCCACCACCGCGGCCGCGTTGTCCGTCTCCAGCACGATGTCCGGCGTGAAGCCCGCGCTCGCGCACGAGGCGAGCAGGTGCCCACGGCACCGCGGGCAGCCCCCGATCCACCGGGCGTCGTGGTGGGACGCGAGGTCCACGACGGTGGAGCCCACCGGGCGGACGGGCTCATCGCCTCCCGGCTCGACCGGCGTCACCAGCGCGAGCGGGTCGCGACCGAGTGCCCGGGTGACGAGGCCCGGGTCCGGCGTGGTCCCGACCTCGTCACCGACGTAGGTGAAGGTGAGGGCGACATCGACCTCACCACCGCGCAGCAGGTCGAGTGCCTCGGGTGGCTCGACCTCGACGTACGAGGTCGTCACACCGGGCGCCGTCGCAGCGAGCCGCGCGAGCACCGCGGGCACGAGGGCGGAGGACGCGCTCGGGAACCCGGCGAGTCGCACCCGGCCCCGGCTGAGTCCGCCCACGGCGTCGAGGTCCTCGCGCGCCGCGGTCAGTGCGGCCTGCACGTGCAGGGCGTGGTCGGCGAGCACCTGCCCCGCGTGCGTCAGGGTCGCGCCCCGTCCGCCGCGCAGGACCAGTGCGTGCCCGAGACGCTGTTCGGCCCGGGCCACGAGCTGGCTGACGGCCGGCTGGCTCGACCCGAGTGCGGCGGCGGCGCGGGTGATCGACCCACCGTCGGCCACGGCGCGCAGGACCCGGAGCAACTGGGGATCGATCTCGTCCATCACTTGATGTTATCGGTGGCACACCGGATCGGCTCTGGTGTGATGGGACGGGAACGGGGACGCTGTCCGCATGGACTCCTTCCCCGCTGGCCACGGCTACCTGGCTGCGTGCACCGCGGGCCTGCCGACCCACGGCACCCTGGCCGCCCAGCGCGCCGACCTCGACGCGTGGTCGCTCGCCGAGACGTCGCCCGCCCGGTACGGCGTGCTGGTCGAGCAGGGGCGTGCGCTCTTCGCCGCACTGGTCGGCGTCCCCACGGAGCGCGTCGCGACCGGTTCGCAGACCTCGGTGATGGCCGCGGTCGTCGCCGACGCGCTGCCGGACGGCGCCGAGGTGGTCGTCCCCGACGGGGACTTCAGCTCGGTCGTCTTCCCGTTCCTCGCCCAGGCACACCGGGGCGTGCGGGTCCGGAGTGTCCCGCTCGAGCGGCTCGCTGCCTCGGTCGGGCCCGACACCGCCCTCGTCGCGTGGTCCGCGGTGCAGTCCGCCACCGGCGTCGTCACCGACCCCGACCCGGTCGTGGCCGCCGCCCGACGCGTCGGCGCACTGACCCTCTGCGACCTCACGCAGGCCGCCGGCGTCCTGCCCGTCGACGCCGCACCGTTCGACGTGACGCTCACGCACACCTACAAGTGGCTCTGCGCTCCGCGCGGCGTCGCCTTCATGACGCTCTCCGACACCGCGCTCGGTCGGCTCCGCCCGGTGCAGGCCGGCTGGTACGCCGGCGAGGACGTGTGGTCCTCGTGCTACGGCCCCGCGATGCACCTGGCCGACGACGCGCGTCGCTTCGACGTCTCGCCGGCCTGGCAGGCGTGGCCCGGTGCCGTGGCCGCGCTCGAGCACGCCGTCGCGCTCGATCAGCAGGCGGTCTGGAGGCACGCCACCGGTCTCGCAGATCGGCTGTGCGACGCCCTCGGGTCGCCTCGGCAGGGCGACGGGCAGGCGATCGTGACGTTCGCGGACCCCGACGGGTCGGCGCTCCGGGCGCTCACCGCCGCAGGGCTCACCGCCTCCGGCCGTGCCGGTCGGCTGCGCATCGCGTTCCACCTGTGGAAC
>NZ_CAJCKD010000050.1:0-16351 GCF_903970855.1 Curtobacterium sp. ME12 | reverse complement strand
GTGGACGATCTTCGCGAAGCGGGCAGCGGGTTGGCGGCTGTTGGCGGATTCGAGGAACGGGCAAGGGAACTCTCTCGTTTAGTGCGAGCAAGCTTCCTCACACGGGAGCCGGATTGTTCGTTCGTGGGCTGGTCGCAACGCGTCGCGCGCGTGGCGCCGAGCGGTCACGAACTGTCGGCTGCCGACGTACTGACCGACAGTCGGTGACCACTCGGCGAACCTGAGCGGGGAGTCGTGACCGCGCGCGCCGAGCGCCCCGGTGCGAGCCAACGTGGCGAGGAGAAGGGGCGAATGGGCCGGCCGTACGCCGGGTTCTGTCCCGCCGCTTGCACGGCGGTGACGGCCATCTCTCTCGGACCGACGTTGCCGTCGGCCTCCAGCGGTCTACCCGAGGACTCGGCGAGCAGCCTCAACGTCCTCTGTCTGACCTTGCTCCGGGCGAGGTTTACCGAGCGGATCCGGTCACCCGGACCCCTGGTGGTCTCTTACACCACCGTTTCACCCTTACCGACGTTGCCGCCGGCGGTCTGCTTTCTGTGGCACTGTCTCGCGGATTGCTCCGGGTGGGTGTTACCCACCGCCCTGCTCTGTGGAGCCCGGACGTTCCTCGGCGCTCCCGGGGGAGCGACGCGACCGTCTCACCGACCCATTCGCTGGAGCGAGTCTACCCGGCTCCGCGGTGCCCGCTGCGAGGGGAGCCCCACGCCAGGCGTACCCGATGAGAACGGGCGTCCCTGGTCAGGAGTTCCGACCAGGGACGCCCGCTTCGACCAGGTACGCCCGACCAGCGCTAGACGCTGCGCGCTGCCAGGGTCGCGGCGCCGATGATGCCGGCGTTGTTGCGGAGCGTCGCGGGGATGATGTCGGCCTGCAGGTCGAGCAGCGGGAGGAACTCCTCGTACTGCTTCGAGACCCCGCCGCCGACGACGAAGAGCTCGGGGGAGAGCAGCGCCTCGAGCGTCGAGTAGTACTTCTGCAGGCGCTTCGCCCAGTGCTTCCACGACAGGTCGTCGCGCTCCTTGGCGGCGAACGAGGCGCGCGACTCGGCGTCGTGCCCCTCGATCTCCAGGTGCCCGAGCTCCGAGTTGACGATGAGCACACCGTCGTTGATGAGCGCGGTGCCGATGCCGGTGCCGAGCGTCGTCACGATGACCAGGCCGTCCTTGCCCTTGGCCGCACCGAACTGCTGCTCGGCGAACCCGGCGGCGTCGGCGTCGTTGACGAAGTGGATGGAGCGGCCGAGTTCCTTCTCGAACAGCGCCTCGGCCTCGAAGCCGATCCACTTCTTCGACACGTTCGCGGCGGACATCGTCTTGCCGTCCCGCACGATCGCCGGGAAGCAGACCCCGACGGGGACGTCGTCACCGGGCGCGAGCTCACCGATGATCTCCTTGACCACCGCCGTGATGTCCTGGGGCTTCCCGCCCTCGGGCGTGGCCTTCTTGATGCGGTCCGTGGTGAGGGCGCCGGACGCGACGTCGACGATCGCGCCCTTGATGCCCGTACCACCGATGTCGACGCCGACTGCGAGGGAGGTCATGAAGTTGTCGTGCCTTTCGGTTGCCTGCCGGAGGTGTCCGGTCAGGAGACGGTGAGGAGTTCCGCGCCGCGTTCGGTGACGACGAGGGTGTGCTCGAACTGCGCGGTCCACGACTTGTCACGGGTCGAGACCGTCCAGTCGTCGGACCAGATGTCGGCGTCGATGCCGCCGAGCGTGAGCATGGGTTCGATGGTGAACACCATGCCGGGTTCGATCACCGTGTCGTACTGCGGTGCGTCGTAGTGGGGGATGATCAGGCCGGAGTGGAACGCCCGACCGACGCCGTGTCCGGTGTAGTCGCGGACGACGCCGTAGCCGAAGCGCTTCGCGTACGCCTCGATGGCGCGACCGATCACGTTGACCTGCCGCCCCGGTGCGACGGCCTTGATGCCGCGGCGCAGTGCCTCTTCGGTGCGGGTGACCAGGTCCGACACCTCGGGCGCGGCGTGTCCGACGACGAAGGTGCGGTTCGTGTCGCCGTGCATGCCGTCCTTGTAGGCGGTGATGTCGATGTTGACGAGGTCGCCCTCCTGCAGGACGGTGTCGTCGGGGATGCCGTGGCAGATGACCTCGTTCAGGCTCGAGCACAGCGACTTCGGGTAGCCGCGGTAGCCGAGGGTGGAGGGGTAGGCGCCGTGCGCGACGACGAACTCGTGCCCGATCCGGTCCAGTTCGTCGGTGGTCACACCCGGGCGGATGGCCTCGCCGACGGCGTCGATGGCCTGCGACGCGATGCGTCCGGCGACCCGGATGCGCTCGACCTCGTCCGGTGTGTAGGTGTCACCGAGACCGTGCTCGTGGGGCTCGACCTTCCCGACGTACTCCGGACGCTCGATGTCCTTCGGGACGGCGCGGTGCGGGGAGATGCGGCCGGCGGTCAGGTGTCCGTGTTCGTCCCGGGGCATGCGGACCACTCTAGCCGCGGCGCGACGCGCCGAACGCAACCGCCCAACGGGGCGAGCCGAGCCTCGGACCGGCGGACAGGATCCAGTAGGCGCGACCCGGAAGACGTCCGGAGAGCCGAGGCTCGGCGCGGAGCCGCCCGGTTGCCGGTCCGTCGGGTCCGCGACGTGGGTACGGTGGGCGGCATGAGCGAAGAACGCATCGAGTCCCAGTGGTGGTTCAACGACAAGACCGGCCAGGTCGAGCAGGGCCCGCAGTCGCCGCAGCGCGACCGGATCGGCCCGTTCGCGACGCGCGAGGAGGCGCAGCACGCGCTCGACCGCATCGCCGCGAACAACGAGAAGTGGGACGCCGAGGACCGCTGAACACCGTGGCCGGCGCCCCGGTGACGGCGCGTCGCACGGCCCCGCGCACACCGCCGGACCACTAGCCTGGGACGAGGCCCGCCAGCGGCCACCCGATACACGGAAAGGTCGTGCATGGACAAGCAGACGGACTTCGTGCTCCGCACCATCGAGGAGCGCGGCATCAAGTTCATCCGACTCTGGTTCACGGACGTCATCGGGACGCTGAAGTCGGTGGCGATCGCCCCGGCCGAGGTCGAGGGCGCGTTCGCCGAGGGCATCGGGTTCGACGGCTCCGCGATCGAGGGCCTCACCCGTTCGTACGAGGCCGACGTCCTGGCGCACCCGGACCCCTCGACGTTCCAGATCCTGCCGTGGCGCGGCGAGATCGACCCCACCGCGCGGATGTTCTGCGACATCACGACGCCGGACGGGCAACCCGCCGTGGCGGACCCCCGCAACGTGCTGAAGCGCACCCTGGCGCGGGCGAGCGACCGTGGGTTCACGTTCTACACGCACCCCGAGATCGAGTTCTACCTGCTGAAGAGCCGCGAGTGGAAGGACGGCGGCCCGCAGCCCGTCGACCAGGCCGGCTACTTCGACAACGTCCCCGGCGGCAGCGCGCACGACTTCCGCCGCCGGTCGGTCCGGATGCTCGAGGACCTCGGCATCTCGGTCGAGTTCTCGCACCACGAGGCCGGCCCCGGGCAGAACGAGATCGACCTCCGCTACGCCGACGCGTTGACGATGGCGGACAACATCATGACCTTCCGCACCGTCGTGAAGGAGGTGGCGATCGAGCAGGGCGTCTACGCGACCTTCATGCCGAAGCCGATCTCGGGCCAGCCCGGTTCCGGCATGCACACCCACGTCTCGCTGTTCGAGGGCGACCAGAACGCCTTCTACGAGGCCGGTGGCCAGTACCAGCTGTCGCAGACGGCCAAGCACTTCATCGCCGGCGTACTCAAGCACGCGCCGGAGATCACCGCGGTGACGAACCAGTTCGTCAACTCGTACAAGCGGCTCTGGGGCGGCGACGAGGCCCCGTCCTTCGTCACCTGGGGCCACAACAACCGCTCGGCACTGGTGCGCGTGCCGCTCTACAAGCCGAACAAGGGCCAGTCCTCACGGATCGAGTACCGCGGGATCGACTCGGCAGCGAACCCCTACCTGGCGTACTCGCTGCTGCTCGCCGCCGGCCTCAAGGGCATCGAGGAAGAGTACGAACTCCCCGCTGAGGCCGAGGACAACGTGTGGAGCCTCAGCGACTCGGAGCGCCGCGCCCTGGGCTACAGCCAGCTGCCCGCGAGCCTCGACCACGCCCTGAGCCTCATGGAGGACTCGGAGCTGGTGGCCGAGACCCTCGGCGAGCAGGTGTTCAACTTCGTGCTGCTCAACAAGCGGCAGGAGTGGAAGCGCTACCGCGACCAGGTCACCCCGTTCGAGCTCGACACCAACCTCGGCGCGCTCTAGAACCGAGCGCCCTGACCCCTCGGGAGCACGTTCCACATGACCGGTCGGACGACGACGTCACGTTCGGAGCTGGCCCGTCTGGGGTTCGCGGAGCTGTCGGAGAGCCTCGAGCGGGCTGCCGACCTGGAGGCCCGGTTCGGCCCCGACCTGCCGCTGCCGGTCGCCGGGTCTGCCGCGCTCTGGGGCGGCACCGCTGATCCGGACGGTGCCCTGCGGATGCTGGAGCGGCTGCTCGAGCGCGCGCCGGACGAGCTCCGCCCCGTCCTGACGGACGACGCAGCGACCGAGCGTCTGATCCGCCTGCTCGGTGCCTCGATCGGCCTCGGGGAGTTCCTGCACCGTCGTCCGGCCGAGCTGGCACTGCTGCTCGACCCGGTCGGCGAACCGTGGTCGCAGGAGCGGTACACGGCGTCGCTGACCGAGGCGGTCGACGGCGCCACGGGTGAGGACGCCCGGATGCGCCTGCGTGTGCGCTACCGCCGGCACCTGGCCCAGATCGCCCTGTTCGACGTGCTGCACCCCGTGCCGACGGACGCGTTCCCGGCGGTCGCGGCCGGCCTCGCCGACCTTGCCGGAGCCACCCTCGACGCCGCGGTCGACATCGCCCGGCGCGAGGTCCCGTTCCCCGCGGCCGACGTCGCGGCGACCCCCCTCGCGGTGATCGCCATGGGCAAGGCCGGCGCACGCGAACTCAACTACGTCAGCGACGTCGACGTCATCTTCGTCACCGAGCCCACCGACGACGTCCCCACCGACCGGGCGGTGCTCGTCTCCACCCGCATCGCGATCGCCGCGATGCACGCGATCACCGACCTCGCCGCCGAACCGGCGCTGTGGGAGGTCGACGCGAACCTCCGGCCCGAGGGCAAGGACGGCGCACTCGTCCGCACGCTCGACTCGCACGTGGCGTACTACGAGCGCTGGGCGAAGGGGTGGGAGTTCCAGGCGCTGCTCAAGGCCCGCCCGATCGCGGGGTCCGCCGACCTCGGCGCCCGGTACGCCGAGGCCGTCGCGTCCTTCGTGTGGACCTCCGCCACCCGGCCGGGGTTCGTCGAGTCGGTGCAGCGCATGCGCGAGCGGGTGACCGAGCACATCCCCGACGCCGACGTCGACCGGCAGCTCAAGCTCGGCCCCGGTGGCCTGCGGGACGTCGAGTTCACCGTGCAGCTCCTGCAGCTCGTGCACGGCCGTGACGACCCGTCCGTCCGGGTGCGGTCGACGCTCAAAGCCATGGACGCCCTGACCGACGCCGGGTACGTCGGGCGCGCCGAAGCCGCTCGGTTCGGGCCGGACTACGCCCTGCTCCGGGTGCTCGAGCACCGCATCCAGCTCCGGCGCCTGCAGCGGACGCACCTGATGCCCTCCGACGAAGAGGAGTTGCGGGTGCTCGCCCGGTCGAGCGGTGTCGCGGCGTCCGCCCCGGCGCTCGAGGCCCGTTGGCGTGCCGTGAAGCTCGAGGTCCGCGGGCTGCACGAGCGCCTGTTCTACCGGCCGCTGCTGTCGGCCGTGGCCTCCACCGAGGACGAGATCGTCCTGACCAACGACCAGGTCGTCGACCGGCTCGCCGGTGTCGGGTTCGTCGACCCCGCCGGTGCCGTCGGCCACATCCGCGCCCTGACGCAGGGCACGAGCCGGCGCGCGGCGATCCAGCGGAACCTGCTCCCCGTGCTCCTGCGCTGGATGGCCGAGGGGCCGGCGCCCGACCGTGCGCTGCTGGCCTTCCGCCGGCTGAGCGACAGGCTGGGGGAGTCGAGCTGGTTCCTCCGCATGCTGCGCGACTCGTCCGGCGCCGCGCACTCGCTCACCACGGTGCTGTCCGAGTCGGCGTTCCTGTCCGGGCTGCTCGAGCGGTTCCCCGAGGCGGTGGCCTGGCTCGACGAACCCGAGGCGCTCCTGCGTCCGCGGCCGATCAACGCCCTGCTCGCCGAGATGACCGCGACCACCGCCCGGCACGGCGACGACGTCGACGGCTCCGCGGCGCTGCTCCGGTCGGCTCGACGTCGGGAGACGCTGCGGCTCGGCATGGCCGCCGTGCTGGGCTCGCTCGACGTCGACGGTCTGGGCCCGGCCCTGAGCGATGTCACCGAGGCCACCCTCGCCGGCGCCCTCGCGCTCGCCCGCCGTGACGCCCCCGAGGGCTTCGAGTTCGGGATCATCGCGATGGGCCGGTACGGCGGGCGGGAGCTCGGCTTCGGCTCGGACGCCGACGTGCTGTACGTCTACCGCGCATCCGAACTGGCCCCCGAGGTCGCGTCCCGGACCGCCCAGACCATCGTGCGTGAGCTCAACCGCCTGACCGAGGACACCATCCACCCGCTCGACCTCGACATCGACCTGCGCCCCGAGGGCAAGAACGGTCCCGTCGTGCGGACGCTCGAGTCCTACGGCGCCTACTACGCCCGCTGGTCGCTCACGTGGGAGGCGCAGGCGCTCCTCCGCGCCCGCGGGGCCGTCGGCGACGCGCAGCTCCTCCGTGACTTCGAGCACCTCGCCGACCGCACCCGGTACCCGGAGCGGATCGACGACCACCAGGTGCGCGAGGTCCGTCGCATCAAGGCCCGCGTGGAGTCGGAGCGGCTGCCCCGCGGTGCCGATCCGGCACGACACCTCAAGCTCGGCCGGGGATCGCTCAGCGACGTCGAGTGGTTCGTCCAGCTCCTGCAGCTGCAGCACGCGCTCGAGATCCCGTCGCTCCGGACCACCTCGACGCTCGAGGCGCTCGACGCCGCGGTCGACGCCGGACTCGTCGGCGCCGAGGACGGCGAGCGGCTCGGGGCCGCCTGGCGCTTCGCGTCGCGCACCCGCAGCGCCCTCGTGCTGTGGTCGGGGAAGACCACCGACGTCCTGCCCGTCGACCGCGTCCAGCTCGAGGGCGTCGCCCGTCTGATGGAGTACCCGCCGGGTTCTGCGAGCCACCTCGAGGACGACTACCTCGGCGTCACGCGGCGCGCCCGACAGGTGTTCGAGCGCGAGTTCTACGGCGCCTGACCCGCCCGCGACGCCGCGTCCGACCCGCCGGCGACGCCGCGTCCGACCCGCCGCGGACGCAGCGCCCGACCGCCGCCGACGCAGCGCCGAGCGTCCCGCGACACGCCCGAGCGTCCGCGGACGGACCCGACCTGAGCAGCCGTCGAAGGTTAATTCTCCGTGTCGCACGACGTCCCCCGACGACACCCTCTTCGTACCCCTGTTTGAAACGGAGCCCGGCTCGTTACCGTGCCGTGACCGAACTCCCACCGGACCGCCAGGGGGCCGTTTCCGACGTCGCCCGACACGCCGTGCGACCCGGCGCTGACCGGGGATTTCTGTCGGAGCCGACCCGTGCCTCCGGGCCGCACCTGTCGCCCATCCGACGGAGCAGGCGTCGAGGTGTGGTCCGCAGGAGTGCTGTCAGCACCACGGGGGACCGCTCCGACCGGTCGAGCGGGGGACCGGTGTGTACCCCGTAACGCGCCCGTAACGCCCCCGGACGGGGGCCGCGTTGCGCGCGCGTTCAGGTTCTGCATCAATTGCATCACCCGAACCGGCCCTGATTCCCCGATGAAGCGGAATCTCCACCTCGAACGTTGAAGCAGGGATCAGTGTTCACCTTCATTCTGCAGATCAGGCAGATGGTCGAAGGGCACCCCGAGTTCTACCTGTTCGCCGTGTACTCCGCGGTGATCTGGTTGCTCTGGTTGCTCAAGGTCGTCATCTCCGCCCGCTACCGCCCCTTCACCGGCACCTTCGTCGGTACCACCAGCGTCGTCGTCCCCGTCGTGGACGAACCGCTCGACCTCTTCCGCGACGTCATCGGACGCATGGTCGAGCAGCAGCCCGGCGAGATCATCGTCGTCATCAACGGTGCTCGCAACGAGGCGCTCGAGGAGGTCTGCGACGAGTTCGCCCCGCTCGTCCGCTGGACCCACACGCCCATCCCGGGCAAGCGCAACGCCGTCAAGGTCGGCACCGAGATGTCCAACGGTGACATCACCGTGCTGGTCGACTCGGACACCGTCTGGACCCCCGGCGCGCTCGAGGAACTCCTCAAGCCGTTCGCCGACGAGTCCGTCGGTGGCGTCACGACCCGGCAGCGCATCCTCGAACCGGAGCGCAGCTGGATCACCCGCTGGGCCGACTGGCTCGAGAACTCGCGAGCGCTCTACTCGATGCCGGCACAGAGTGTCCTCGGGCAGATCGGCTGCCTGCCCGGGCGAACCATCGCGTTCCGCCGGAGCATCCTCATGCGGGTGATGGACCGGTTCATGCACGAGAAGTTCATGGGCGTGTTCCTCGAGGTCTCGGACGACCGGACGTTGACGAACCTCACGCTCAAGGAGGGGTACCGGACGGTCTACCAGTACACGTCGCTGGTCTACACGGATGCCCCGCTGCAGGTGAAGAAGCTGTTCAAGCAGCAGCTCCGCTGGGCCCGCGGCTCGCAGTACAACACGCTGCGGATGCTGCCGTGGATGCTCGGCCACGCCCCGGTCCTGGCGGCGTTCTTCATCACCGACATCATCCTGCCGTTCATGCTCTTCGGCGTGATCGCAGGCTGGATCTACCGTGCCTTCACCGGCCAGGGCGAGAACCTGTACCAGGGCATCTTGTCGCAGTACGGCTTCTCGACCGGGTTCGTCTACGTCGCGGCGCTCATGGTGATCTCGAGCGTGCTGAGCATGGCGATCCGCCAGATGCGGCACCTGTCCGAGAAGCCGAGCGACTTCTTCCGCCTGCCGATGTTCATCATCGTGTCGACGTTCTTCCTGATGCCGATCCGGCTCATCGGCTTCTTCCGCCTGGCGCACGCGTCCGGCTGGGGGACCCGAGCCGGCGCCTACGCCGGTGGTCCGATGCAGGAGGACCCGGCGGACGCCGTCCAGCCGCTGTCCGCCACGGCGCAGATCCCGGTCAGCCCGATCGACGCCGAACGCGCCCGCACGAACGGTGCGGACGCAGGTTCGGCGGGCTCGGGGTCAGGTCTGCCCGCTCCGCTCGAGACCGTCGACCAGGTGGCCGTCGACCGTGCGTTCGACGAGCTCTTCGGCGCCGACGCGGCGACCAACTCCACCACCACCGTGCTCGCCACCCGCCGCGAGGCCGCTGCCGCGGTTGCGCAGCAGGAGGCCCAGCGAGCAGCCGCGCCGGCCTCCGCCCGAGCCCGCCGGTACAACCCGTACGCAGCGATCCCGTACGTGATCGGCATCGCGATCTTCGCCCTGGAGGCGTTCCTCATTGTCTGACATCATCCGTTCCTCGAGTGCTTGGTGGGCGCAGTCCAGCAAGCACGCCCGCCGGACGGCCATCGGCACGACGGCCATCGTGCTGGCGCTCGGCCTCATCACCTGGTCGGTGTGGATCTCGCCCACCGGCCCCGTCTCGACCGCCGTGCACCAGGCACTCGGCGTCGAGGCGCCGAAGGCCAAGAAGGTGTCCGCCGCCGAGCTGCAGACGCAGCTCGACGCCGCCCAGGAGCGCATCTGGTCGCTCGAGGGCAAGCTCGACTCCCGCACCGCCCAGGCCGGGTCGCGCGGCGACCAGATCTCGGAACTCAAGGCGCAGATCGCGTCGCTGCAGTCCCAGCTCGGTGCCGCGAAGGGCTCGGGAGGCTCGTCCGACGTCAACGCCGCGGGTTCCGGCAGCGGTGGCTCGGGTTCCGGCGGGCCCGGTGCCGCGTCGGGAGGTGGGTCCGGTTCGGGTTCGGGCTCGTCCGACAACGGGTCCGGCAGCGGCTCGGGTTCCGGCAACGGATCCGGGTCTGGTTCGGGCAACGGTGGCGGCTCGAAGCCGAACCCCGGTCCCTCGACCGACCCGGGTACCACCCCGGTCGTCACGCCGACCAAGGCCGAGATCCTCGGTCAGCAGTCTCGCTGGTACGGCCTGTACACCGCGCAGTCCCCGTTCAACTGGGCCGAGTACGACGAGGTCTCCCGTCAGGTCGGCACCGCGTCGAACATGACCGGCTTCTTCCAGGGCTTCGACCAGGAGTTCAACGCCAGCGCGGTGCAGCGCTCCTGGGCCAACGGTCGCGTCCCGCTCATGACGTGGGAGACGGTGCCGGCGCAGACCGGCAACGACCAGAAGTACGTCGCCGGGTACACCAACGAGGACATCTCCGGCGGGTCGTTCGACGCCTACCTGACCAAGTACGCGAAGGCGCTGGCGGCCAACGGGCAGCCGATGGTCATCCGTCTCGACCACGAGATGAACGGCTCCTGGTACAACTGGTCCGAGGGCGACGCCCAGAAGAACCCGGCCGGCTCCTACAAGAAGATGTGGCAGCACGTGCACGACGTCTTCCAGGCGAACGGTGCGAACAAGTACGTCATCTGGGACTGGTCCCCGAGCCGCATCGACAAGCTCGGCAACCCGAAGTACCAGACGCTCGACTACATGCAGCAGTACTACCCGGGTGCGGACTACGTGGACTGGGTCGGCATGAGCGGCTACTACCGCGACGCCACCGAGCAGCCGACGTTCGCCACGACCTTCGGAGCGACGCTCGCGCAGCTCCGGCAGATCGCGCCGGGCAAGGGCATCATGCTCAACGAGATCGGGGCGACCGAGACCGGCACGAGTGTCGCGAACCCGCAGAAGACGCAGTGGATCAACTCGCTCTTCGATGCCCTGGCGGACCCCGCCAACAAGGACATCGTCGGCTTCGCGTACTTCAGCGAGACGGCCACCACCATCATCGACGGCAAGCGCACCACGAACGACTGGCGTCTCAACTCCCGCGCCGATTCCCTGAAGGCCTTCGCCGAGGGCATCAAGCGCAACGACATCGACTACGACCTGCAGGAGGTCACGCAATGAGCGAGTCCAAGAAGTCGACCGCATCGGCCGACACCCGCCCCGCACCCGTCATCAGCGTCATCGGCACCGGCTACCTCGGCGCCACCCACGCGGCCGCCATGGCCGAGATGGGCTTCGAGACCATCGGTGTCGACATCGACCCGTCGAAGCTCGCCGCGCTGTCCGCCGGTGAGGTCCCGTTCTTCGAGCCCGGGCTGCCGGAGCTCATCACGAAGCACGTCGCCAGCGGCAAGCTCCGCTTCACCGCCGACATCGCCTCGGCCGTCGCCGCTGCGGACGTCCACTTCGTCTGCGTCGGCACCCCGCAGAAGGCCGGGTCGCACGCCGCGAACCTGGCCTACGTCGAGAGCGCCACGCGCGGCGTCGCCGAGAACCTCACCCACCCGGGCCTCATCGTCGGCAAGTCGACGGTCCCGGTCGGGACGGCATCGCGACTCCGCGGCATCGTCCGCGAGTTCACCCCCGCCGGCATCGACGCGGAACTCATCTGGAACCCCGAGTTCCTGCGTGAGGGCAAGGCCGTCGAGGACACCCTGCACCCCGACCGTCTGGTCTGGGGCGGAGCCTCCGAAGCCGCCGACGCCGTGATCCGCGAGGTCTACGCCGCGCCCATCGGCGAGGGCACCCCGGTCATCACCACCGACCTCGCCACCGCGGAGCTCGTCAAGGTGAGCGCCAACGCGTTCCTCGCCACGAAGATCTCGTTCATCAACGCGATCTCCGAGATGTGCGCGATCACGGGAGCGGACGTGTCCACGCTCGCCGACGCCCTCGGCCACGACGCCCGTATCGGCCGGAAGTTCCTGAACGCCGGCCTCGGCTTCGGTGGCGGTTGCCTACCGAAGGACATCCGGGCCCTCATGTACCGCGCGAACGAGATCGGTGCGGGCCAGGTCGTCGGCCTCATGCAGCAGGTCGACGAGATCAACATGGGGCAGCGCCAGCGGGTCATCGACATGGCGATCGACTCGGCCGGGGGATCGGTGCTCAACCGTCGCGTGGCCGTCATCGGCGCCGCGTTCAAGCCCCTGACCGACGACGTCCGGGACTCCCCGGCGCTCAACGTCGCCGCTGCGCTGCACCTCCGCGGCGCCCAGGTGACGCTCTGGGACCCCGAGGCGATGGAGCCCGCGAAGCGCTCGTTCCCGACGCTGAGCTACGCCGCCTCGATGACGGACGCGATCGAGGGCGCCGACGTCGTCCTCGTGCTCACCGAGTGGGACGACATCATCACCGCCGACCCGGTCGCCCTCGGTGACCTCGTCGGGCGCCGCGTCGTCATCGACGCGCGCAACTGCCTCCCGGTCTCCGACTGGGTGAAAGCGGGGTGGACCGTCCGTTCCCTGGGACGTCCCACGCCGGTCACGGGTGCACCCGTGAGCGTCGCAGCGGGGACGAACGACGCGTTGGCCACGAGCCGCTAGTCACCGTTCGCGAGACGGGGTCCGTGCCGGGCGGCGCGGGCCCCGTTCCCGTGCGCCCGGAGAGCGCCTCGTCGATCCGGGCGCACCTGGTGGGATCGGGCGTACCTGGTCGGAAGTTCTGACCAGGTACGCCCGATCCCGCTTTCCAGTCCAGCTGCGATGGGAAGGAACGCGCGTCGCGACCGCCTGGAGGCCCGACGCCCGCCCGCCGGACCGGCACCGGGCCTCCAGGCGGTCGCGTCCGCACCCCGCGCGCACGGTGGCAGCGTCCCCTCGCGAACGCGACAGGATCCCGCGGAACGTTCGCGACGTTCTGTCGCTCTCGCGAGTGCGAGCGCCGAGGCCGTCAGCGCGCTGTCGCTCCGGCCACACGCACGAAGGGCCCCGCACCTGACGGTGCGGGGCCCTTCGTGTGGTTGTCAGCGAGACTCAGACGCCGAAGTATAGCTCGTACTCGAACGGGTGCGGGCGCTGGGCCAGCGGGAGGATCTCGTTCTCGCGCTTGTAGTCGATCCAGGTCTGGATGAGGTCCTCGGTGAAGACGTTGCCCTTCGTGAGGAACTCGTGGTCCGCCTCGAGCGCGTCGAGCGCCTCGTCGAGCGAGCCGGGGACCTGGGGGATGCCCTTGGCCTCCTCCGGGGGGAGCTCGTAGAGGTCCTTGTCGACCGGCTCGTGCGGCTCGATGCGGTTCTGGATGCCGTCGAGGCCCGCCATCAGCTGCGCGGCGAAGGCGAGGTACGGGTTTCCGGAGGCGTCGGGCGCGCGGAACTCGATGCGCTTGGCCTTCGGGTTGGTGCCCGTGATCGGGATGCGGATCGCCGCCGAGCGGTTGCCGGCCGAGTAGACCAGGTTGACCGGGGCCTCGAAACCCTTGACCAGACGGTGGTACGAGTTGATCGACGGGTTGGTGAAGGCGAGCAGCGCCGGGGCGTGCTTCAGGATGCCGCCGATGTACCAGCGGGCGAGGTCCGACAGACCGCCGTAGCCGTTCTCGTCGTAGAAGAGCGGCTTGCCGTCGGACCAGAGCGACTGGTGGGTGTGCATGCCCGAGCCGTTGTCGCCGAAGAGCGGCTTCGGCATGAACGTGGCGACCTTACCCCACTGGTCGGCCGTGTTCTTGACGATGTACTTGAACTTCAGGATGTCGTCCGCGGCGTGGACCATCGTGTCGAACTTGTAGTTGATCTCCTGCTGGCCGCCGGTGCCCACCTCGTGGTGCGAGCGCTCGAGCTCGAAGCCGGCGTCGATCAGCTTGAGGGTGATGTCGTCGCGCAGGTCGGCGGTCTTGTCGACCGGCGACACGGGGAAGTAGCCGCCCTTGTACGGGGTCTTGTTGGCGAGGTTGCCGCCCTCTTCGTCACGACCGGTGTTCCAGGCGCCCTCTTCGGAGTCGACGGCGTAGAAGGACTCGTTCTGCGTGACCGAGTAGCGGACGTCGTCGAAGATGTAGAACTCGGCCTCGGGGGCGAAGAACGCGGTGTCCGCGATGCCCGTCGACGCGAGGTACTTCTCGGCCTTCTTCGCGACCTGGCGCGGGTCGCGGCCGTAGATCTCACCGTTCCGCGGGTTGTAGATGTCGAAGATCATGATGAGCGTGCGCTCGGCGCGGAACTGGTCGACGTACGCCGTGGTGACATCGGGGATCAGCTGCATGTCGGACTCGTGGATCGACGCGAACCCACGGATCGAGGAGCCGTCGAACAGCTGGCCGACCGAGAAGAAGTCCTCGTCGACGGTGGATGCCGGGATGTTGAAGTGCTGCTGCACACCGGGCAGGTCCGTGAAGCGGATGTCGAGGAACTTGACGTCGGTGTCCTTGATGAAGGCCAGGACCTCGGAGGAATCGCTGAACATGGGGCCGATCTCCAATGGGTTGGGTGATGTCGGAGGCACCGGTCAAGGCACCTCCGACGAGGCTATTGACACGGGGTTTCCCGGACATGACTGGATTGTTTCGGGCGTGTTACGCCCGGACCGTCGCCTACGCTGGGGACCATGGCCCGCAGCACTCCCAGTCCGTCCGCGCCCTCCGAGCACCCGGACGGATGGCCGGGGAAGGACCTCGGGCTGCCCGAGTCCGGGCCCCGGAGTGTCGGGCGGATCGGCCGACGGGTCGTCGCGCTGCTGATCGACGGTGCGCTGGCCGACCTGGTCGCCTACGTCACCGGTGTGTGGTCGCCGGTGAACGGTTCGGGCGACATCGCGCACTCCTGGGTGCAGATCGCCATCTTCGCCGTGCTGCAGATCGTCTTCATCTGCCTGCTGTCCGGGTCGTTCGGGCACATCTGCGTCGGACTTCGGGTCGTGCCGATGCGCGGGGGCTACGTGGGGGTGTGGCGGCCGATCCTCCGGACGGTGCTGCTCTGCCTGGTGGTCCCGGCGCTCATCATCGACCGCGACAGCCGGGGCGCGCACGACCGCATCGCCGGGACGGTGCTCGTCCGGCGCTGATCGGGGCTGGCCGGGGTGCGGCGAGCGGGCCGTGCCTGTCGTCCGCGCCGTCGCACCGTGCGAGGTTGCTCATCCGGTGCGAGCATGCCCGCCCGGTGCGCCGTCGGAGTCCCGCACTGAGCCGACAATCTCGCACGGTTCTCCGAAGGTCGCACGGTGCAGGCTTCGCGAACACCGACGCCCCGCGGTCACTCCACGCTCAGACACTCCACGCTCAGACGACGACGCCCCCGACCAGATCTGGTCGGGGGCGTCCTGGTGTACGGAGGGCTCGGGTCAGCGCGGCCGTCCGGCGCGGGCCCGCATCGGGTCCATGCCCTTCGGGATCGAGGCCGCAGGGCTCTGGGTCAGCGAGTCGAGACGGTTCGCGACCGCCAGCACCTCGTTGCGGTTGAGCGACTTCTTGAGCTTGTTCATGGCACGGGGCAGCTTGTGCAGCGTCAGGCTCTCACCGGTGCCGTCACCCACGTGCAGCACGTGCACGGCGACGTTCGGGACGATGCGCTGGACCTTGCGGCGCTCCTCGTCGACCTGGCGGTTGAGGTTGCCGCGCTGGCCCTCGGTGATCAGGACCACTCCGGGGCGACCCACGGCGCGGTAGACCGCTGCCTGCGAGCGACCGTGCACCGCGACGGGCATCTCGCTCGAGCGCCACTGGCGACGGAGCGAGTTCGACAGCACGGCACCGACCGCGCCGGGCTGGCCTTCGATCTGGGAGTACGCGGCACGCTCTGCCAGACGGCCGAGCACGATGAGGAACAGCAGCACACCGAGCAGCACACCGGCGACGATCCACAGGACGATCGCGAGCCAGTTCTGCCCCGGCAGGAGCAGCGCCAGCAGGACACCGAGGACGACCGGACCGACGAAGGCGAGGGCGAACCACCAGACCGACGACGGATCGGCCTTCCGGGTCATCTGGAAGACCTGGAACATCTGCTTGAGACGCCCCGGCTCCTTCGCCTTCTTGTCTGTGGAAGAGCTGCGTGCCATGCGAACAGGATACGGCCTCCGTGCGCCAGGGGAGACCGTCGCGTGTCCGGCTGTGCGCGAACACGTCTTGTCCACAGGTGGTGCAGGAGAGCCTGGAGGCCCACCGCGCCACGGCCACGCTGGTCACCATGGAGACGAGCACCGACCACCACCCGGATCGCTGGATCGCGACCGGCAACGAGCACGACGAGCACGAGGTGCTCACCTGGGTCGCCGACCGCTCCGCGGCCGCCGAGCGGCACCTCGTCCCGGTGGCCGCGGTCGGTCGGACCGCGACGGGGCGTCTCGTCGTCGACCTCGACCGGCCGACCGGTACGTCGCTCGTGCCGGCGCTCGACCGGCTCGGCACCCCGACCACCGGGGCCGCGGTGACCCTGACGGTCCCGCTCCTCGAGCTCCTGGTGGCGGTGCACGACGGCGCGGTCCTG
>NZ_CAJCKD010000049.1:0-18926 GCF_903970855.1 Curtobacterium sp. ME12 | reverse complement strand
GTCTCCTGCATCTACGGTCTCGGCACCCCCGAGCAGTACATGAACGCATCGGTCGCGCTCCACGTCGGTCAGACGATCTCCCGCGACCAGCTCGTCCGCAAGTTCGTCGCCATGCAGTACCAGCGCAACGACGTCGACTTCGCCCGGGGCACCTTCCGGGTGCGGGGCGACACCATCGAGATCATCCCGATGTACGAAGAGCACGCGATCCGCATCGAGATGTTCGGTGACGAGATCGAGGCGCTCTCCTCGCTGCACCCCCTCACCGGCAACGTCATCGACGACCTGCCCGCCGTGTCGATCTTCCCGGCCTCGCACTACGTCGCGGACACCGACGTGATGCACCGGGCGATCGCCTCCATCAAGGAAGAACTCGCGGAACGGCTCGCCGAGCTCGAGGGCCAGGGCAAGCTGCTCGAGGCCCAGCGGCTCCGGATGCGCACCACGTTCGACATCGAGATGATGGAGCAGATCGGGTTCTGCTCGGGCATCGAGAACTACTCGCGGCACATGGACGGCCGTGGTCCGGGCGAGGCACCGCACTGCCTCATCGACTACTTCCCCGACGACTTCCTCATCGTCATCGACGAGTCGCACGTCACCGTGCCGCAGATCGGCGCGATGTACGAAGGCGACGCCTCGCGCAAGCGCACGCTGGTCGAGCACGGGTTCCGCCTGCCGAGCGCGATGGACAACCGCCCCCTGAAGTGGGAGGAGTTCCTTGAGCGCGTCGGGCAGAAGGTCTACCTGTCGGCCACCCCGGGGCGCTACGAGCTCGGGGTCACCGACAGCGTGGTCGAGCAGATCATCCGCCCGACCGGCCTGATCGACCCCGAGATCGTGGTCAAGCCGAGCGACGGCCAGATCGACGACCTGCTCGAGGAGATCAAGCAGCGGGTCGAGAAGGACGAACGCGTCCTCGTCACCACGCTGACCAAGCGCATGGCGGAAGAACTCACCGACTTCCTCGGGAACGCCGGCGTGCGCGTCCGGTACCTGCACTCCGACGTCGACACCCTGAAGCGCGTCGAACTGTTGACCGAGCTGCGGCAGGGCGTCTACGACGTGCTCGTCGGCATCAACCTGCTGCGCGAGGGGCTCGACCTGCCCGAGGTGTCGCTCGTCGCGATCCTCGACGCCGACAAGGAAGGCTTCCTCCGGTCGTCGACGTCGCTCATCCAGACGATCGGTCGCGCTGCCCGCAACGTGTCGGGCCAGGTGCTGATGTACGCCGACAAGATGACCGACTCCATGAAGATCGCGATCGAGGAGACCGATCGCCGTCGCGAGAAGCAGGTCGCCTACAACCTGGAGCGCGGCATCGACCCCCAGCCGCTGCGCAAGAAGATCGCGGACATCACCGAGGTCCTGCAGCGCGAGAACGACGACACGAAGGCGCTCCTGCAGGGTCGCCCCGGCACCGACGGCCGTCGGTCGCCCACACCGAACCTCAAGCGCGGCGGCATCGCGGGCGAGGGCGCGACGCAGCTCGGTGCCACCATCGCCGACCTGAACGACCAGATGCTGCAGGCTGCGGCCGAGCTGAAGTTCGAGCTCGCGGCGCGACTGCGCGACGAGGTGCAGGACCTGAAGAAGGCCCTGCGCCAGATGGAGTCGGCCGGGCATGTCAGCTGACGGCGCCCGTACGGTCGTCGTCACCGGTGCGAGCGCCGGGCTCGGCTACCACGCCGCCGAGCAGCTCGCCGCGGCGGGGCACCGGGTGGTGCTGGCGACGCGCGACCGCGGTCGGGCGGACGCCGCCGAGCGCAGCATCCGGCGGCACGTCGACGGCGCCTCGCTCGCGCACGTCCACCTCGACCTCGCCGACCTCGACTCGGTCAGTGCCGCTGCCGACGAACTCGCCGCGCTGGAGCCCGACGGCGTCGACGCGGTCGTGAACAACGCCGGGGTCGTCGGGGCGTCGACGCGGGGGAGCACGGCACAGGGCACCGAGCTGCAGATCGGCACGAACCACCTCGGGCACTTCGCGTGGACCGCCCTGGTCCTGCCCCTGCTCGAACGACGAGCCGGCCGGGTCGTGCACCTCGGGTCGATCGCCCATCGGTTCGCCCAGCTCGACGTGACCGATCCGCTCGGCGTCGGTCGGTACTCGAGCCACCGCCAGTACGCCAGGAGCAAGCTCGCGGTGATGCTGTTCGGCTTCGAGCTCGCCGGGCGACTGGCCGACTCGGGGTCGTCCGTGTCGAGCGTCGTCGCGCACCCCGGCCTGTCGCTCGACCGCCTGTCACCGGCACGCCCGGAGGTCAGCCCGGCACGACCCGAGCCCGAGTGGATCCGCCCGGCGCAGCGCATCGTCGCCCAGGGCAAGGACCTCGGCGCCCAGCCGCTCGTGCACGCGGCCGTCGGTGCGGACGTGCGTTCGGGGGAGTACTGGGGTCCGGCGGGCTGGATGCAGCTCCGTGGCCCGGCCGCCGTGGTCGCGGCGGAACCACGGGCGCACGACCGGACGGTCGCAGCGCAGCTCTGGGCAGCGAGCGAGCGTGCATCCGGTGTCGCGTTCGCTCTCGACGCACTCGTCTGAGCCTCCATCCCGGCCGAATGTCGGTCCCGCTTCGTAGAATCGACGACGATGACCATCACCTCTGACCCCGGTACCTCGACGTCGGGCCGGAACGCCTTCGGCGAGCCCGCTGACCTCCACCTCCCCGGCGGGACCGCACCGCACAGCACCTCCACGCTCAGCGTGCGCGGCGCGCGCGTGCACAACCTCCGCGACGTCGACCTCGAGATCCCGCGCGACTCACTCGTCGTGTTCACCGGCCTCTCCGGCTCGGGCAAGTCCTCGCTGGCGTTCGACACGATCTTCGCCGAGGGGCAGCGCCGGTACGTCGAGTCGCTGTCCGCCTACGCGCGCCAGTTCCTCGGCCAGGTCGACCGCCCCGACGTCGACTTCATCGAGGGGCTCTCGCCGGCGGTCTCGATCGACCAGAAGTCGACCAACCGCAACCCTCGGTCGACGGTCGGCACGATCACCGAGGTCTACGACTACATGCGACTGCTCTGGGCGCGCATCGGGGTCCCCCACTGCCCGACGTGCGGCGAGGTGATCAGCAAGCAGACCGTGCAGCAGATCGCCGACCAGCTCATGCAGTTCGAGACCGGCACCCGGTTCCAGGTCCTCGCGCCCGTCATCTCCAAGAAGAAGGGCGAGTTCGTCGACCTCTTCCAGGAGCTCGCGGCGTCCGGGTACGCCCGCGCGATCGTGGACGGCGAGCGAATCCAGCTCAGCGACCCGCCCAAGCTCAAGAAGCAGGTCAAGCACGACATCTCGGTCATCGTCGACCGCCTGGTGGCGAGCGACGACATCCTCGGGCGACTCACCGACTCGCTCGAGACCGCCCTGCGCCTGACCGACGGCACCGTCGGCATCGACCTGGTGGACCACGAGGGGCCCGGCGCGGTCCGGACCTACTCCGAGAACCTCTCGTGCCCGAACAACCACCCGCTCGCGCTCACGGAGATCGAGCCGCGCACGTTCTCGTTCAACGCGCCGTTCGGTGCCTGCCCCGAGTGCTCCGGCCTCGGCACGCGCATGTCGGTCGACCCCGACCTGGTGCTCGGCGACCCCGAGGCCTCGTTGCGTGACGGCGTCCTGCTGCCCTGGACCGGTACCAGCGGGCTGTACTCCTACTTCGAGAAGCTGCTCGGTGGCCTCGGCAAGGAGCTCGGCTTCTCGCTCGACACCCCGTGGAACCAGCTCGACCCCGCGGTGCAGGCGTCCATCCTGACCGGCAAGGACTTCCAGGTGTCGGTCTCCTGGCGCAACCGGTTCGGCCGCGAGATGCGGTACACGAGCGGGTTCGAGGGCGTCATGCCCTACATCGAGCGCAAGTTCGCCGAGGCCGAGTCGGACTCGCAGCGGCAGCGCTTCCAGGGCTACCTGCGCGAGGTCCCGTGCCCGGTGTGCGAGGGCACCCGCCTCAAGCCCGAGGTGCTCGCGGTGACGGTCAACGACCGCAGCATCGCGGACGTCACCGACATGTCGCTCGACAACGCGTACTCGTTCATGGACGAGTTGACGCTGACCGACCGTGAAGCGCACATCGCCGCCGCGGTCCTCCGCGAGATCCGCGCACGCCTCGAGTTCCTGCTCGAGGTCGGCTTGAACTACCTCACGCTCGCGCGTGGTGCCGGTGGTCTGTCCGGCGGCGAGGCGCAGCGCATCCGCCTGGCGACGCAGATCGGCTCCGGGCTGACCGGTGTGCTCTACGTGCTCGACGAGCCGAGCATCGGCCTGCACCAGCGCGACAACCGTCGACTCATCGACACCCTGGTCAAGCTCAAGGACCTCGGCAACACGCTGATCGTCGTCGAGCACGACGAGGACACGATCCGCACGGCCGACTGGGTCGTCGACATCGGCCCCGGCGCCGGTGTGAACGGCGGCAACGTCGTGCACTCCGGTTCCTACGAGGGCATCATCGAGAACCGCGAGTCGATCACCGGTGACTACCTCGCCGGCCGACGCGCGATCGAGGTGCCGGCCGAGCGCCGCAAGGTCAACCTGAAGCGTGCCATCACCGTGCAGGGTGCCCGCGCGAACAACCTCAAGTCGATCGACGCGGACTTCCCTCTCGGTGTGTTCACCGCAGTGACGGGCGTGAGCGGGTCCGGCAAGTCGACGCTGGTGAACGACATCCTGTACAAGGTGCTCGCCAACCAGCTCAACGGCGCACGGCACATCGCGGGCAAGCACACGCGGGTGAAGGGCCTCGACCAGCTCGACAAGGTCGTGCACGTCGACCAGGCACCGATCGGCCGCACGCCGCGCTCGAACCCGGCGACCTACACGGGCGTGTTCGACCGCATCCGCCAGCTGTTCGCCGAGACGCAAGAGGCCAAGACCCGTGGCTACCAGCCCGGCCGCTTCAGCTTCAACGTCAAGGGCGGCCGCTGCGAGAACTGCGCGGGCGACGGCACGATCAAGATCGAGATGAACTTCCTGCCCGACGTCTACGTCGCGTGCGAGGTCTGCGGCGGTGCGCGGTACAACCGCGAGACGCTCCAGGTCCACTACAAGGGCAAGAACATCTCCGAGGTCCTCGACATGCCGATCAGCGAGGCCGCCGAGTTCTTCGAGCCGATCTCGGCGATCCACCGGTACATGGCGACGCTCGTCGACGTGGGCCTCGGCTACGTGCGTCTCGGCCAGAGTGCGACCACGCTCTCCGGTGGCGAGGCGCAGCGCGTCAAGCTCGCCACCGAGCTGCAGCGTCGCTCGAACGGCCGCACGGTCTACGTGCTCGACGAGCCGACCACCGGTCTGCACTTCGAGGACGTCCGCAAGCTGCTCCTCGTCCTGCAGAGCCTCGTCGACAAGGGCAACACCGTCATCACGATCGAGCACAACCTCGACGTCATCAAGTCCGCCGACTGGTTGATCGACATGGGACCCGAGGGTGGCTCCGGCGGTGGCACGGTCCTCGCGACGGGCACCCCGGAGCACGTGGCGACCGTGCCGGAGAGCCACACGGGTGTCTTCCTGCGCGAGATCTTCGACGCGCAGGACGCCCGGGTCGGCAAGCAGCAGGCGGTCGGCGCACGCCAGGCCACCCAGAAGCAGCAGGGTGGCAAGGAGCAGGGCACGACCAAGCAGGCGAGCAAGCAGAAGGCGGGTGCTCGGTAGGTGGCGGACACCGTCCCGTGGCGTCCGAAGGCGGGGGAGATCCCGACCGACCCGGGCGTCTACCGCTGGCGTGACGAAGCCGGTCGGGTGCTCTACGTCGGCAAGGCGAAGAACCTCCGCGCCCGGCTGAGCAACTACTTCGCGCCGCTGCCGACGCTGCACGAGCGCACGCGGCGCATGGTCCTGACGGCGCGCAGCGTCGAGTGGACGACGGTCGGCTCCGAGATCGAGGCGCTCCAGCTGGAGTACACCTGGATCAAGGAGTTCGACCCGCCGTTCAACGTCAAGTTCCGCGACGACAAGTCGTACCCGTACATGGCGGTCACCCTGGGTGACGAAGCGCCGCGGGTGATGGTCACGCGCAACCGCAAGATCAAGGGCGCGAAGTACTTCGGTCCGTACCCGAAGATCTGGGCGGTGCACGACACCATCGACCTGATGATCAAGGTGTTCCCGATCCGCACGTGTTCGGACTCGTCGTACAAGAAGGCGATGCAGACGGGCCGGCCGTGCTTCCCGGGGCAGATCGGCAAGTGCGGTGGGCCGTGCTCGCAGAAGGTCACGATCGAGGAGCACCGTGCGCTCGTCGAGGAGTTCGTGCGCTTCATGAACTCCTACGACCGTCGGGTCATCACCGAGCTCCGGCAGCGCATGGGTGCCTCGGCCGACGCGATGCAGTACGAGCAGGCCGCGAAGTACCGCGACCAGGTCGAAGCGCTCGAGGCCGTGCTCGAGAAGTCCGCCGTGGTGCTCCGCGACTCGGTCGACCTCGACCTGTTCGGCATCGCGGAGGACGAGCTCGCCGCGGCCGTGCAGCTGTTCTCCGTCCGTGGTGGCCGCATCCGTGGTGTCCGCGGCTGGGTGGTCGACAAGGAGCTCGACATCGCCACCGGCGACCTCGTCGAGCAGATCGTGCAGGGTGTCTACGTCACGGACGAGCCCCCGCGCGAGGTCGTGGTCCCCGAACTGCCGGAGGACGCCGACGCGCTCCAGGAGTGGCTCAGCGGGCGCCGGAACGGCCGTGGGACGAAGCTCAGCACCGCGCAGCGCGGCGATCGTGCCGGGCTCGCCCGGACGGCCGCGCAGAACGCCGGGCAGGCGCTCATGCTCTACAAGACCAAGCGCTCCGCCGACTACACGACGCGGGCTGCGGCCCTGGCCGACATCCAGGACGCCCTCGGCATGACCGAGGCGCCGCTCCGCATGGAGTGCTACGACATCTCGCACCTGCAGGGCACGAACGTCGTCGCGTCGATGGTGGTGTTCGAGGACGGTCTGCCGCGCAAGGACCAGTACCGCCGGTACTCGATCGCCGAGACCACCGACGACACCGACAGCATGTACCAGGTGCTCTCGCGGCGTCTGGCACGGCTGGACGAGGACGCCGAGCTGCCGGACGTCCCCGACGTCACGACCGACGAGGTCGTCGAGGGGTCGAAGCCGACGAAGCGGTTCGCGTACCGCCCGCAGCTGCTCATCGTCGACGGCGGCCAGCCCCAGGTGCAAGCCGCGAAGCGCGCGATGGACGAAGCCGGCGTGCACGACATCGCCCTGGTCGGCATCGCCAAGCGGCTCGAGGAGCTCTGGCTCCCCGACGACGACTTCCCGGTCATCCTGCCCCGCAACTCCGAGGCGCTCTTCCTCATCCAGCGCATCCGCGACGAGGCGCACCGGTTCGCGATCACCCACCAGCGCAGCAAGCGGAAGCGCGACGTCCGCTCGCGGCTGTCCGAGATCCCCGGTCTCGGCCCGAGCCGCGTCAACGCCCTGCTGAAGCACTTCGGCTCGGTCGCCCGGCTCCGCGAGGCCACAGCCGAGGACATCGGCGAGGTGAACGGGATCGGCCCGGCGACCGCTGCCGCGGTGGTCTCGAAGCTGGCCCAGACGCCGACGAGTGCACCCGCCACGAGCGCGTCGAGCGCCCCCGAACCGGACCCCGACGCGATCGCCGACACCGGGACCGGGACCGGGGCTGGGACCGGAACCGATCCCGGAGGCCCGGTGCGGGTCCCCGAGGTGACCGACGACGGTCCGCAGCGACCGTCGTGACGACCCCCGCGCCTCCCGGCCGCCACCGGGCGGTAGCCTGGTCCGGCAGCCGAGACCTCCCCGGGCGACGCGCCCGGGCCGCCACGACGGAGCCCACTCCCAGATGACCGACAGCGCCACCGCGACCACCCACGCGTCGCAGCACGACATCCTCATCGTCACCGGCATGTCCGGGGCCGGGCGGTCCACCGTCGGCAAGGCCCTCGAAGACCTGGGCTGGTACGTCGTCGACAACCTGCCCACGCAGATGCTGGCCCCGCTGACCGAGCTGGCCGACCGCGCGGGGGAGAAGATCCCGAAGATCGCCACGGTGGTCGACGTCCGCGGCGGGCGGTTCTTCACCGACCCCGAGCACGCGGTCGAGCAGGTCCGCTCGAGCACCTCCGCGCGGGTCCGGGTGCTGTTCCTCGAGGCCACCGACGCCGTGCTGGTCCGGCGCTTCGAGCAGGTTCGTCGACCCCACCCGCTCCAGGGCGAGGACACCCTGCTCGACGGCATCGCCCGCGAACGGGCGCGTCTCGCCGGCCTCCGCGAGGCGTCCGACGTGGTGATCGACACCTCCGACCTCAACATCCACCAGCTCGCGAACACCGTCATCGAGCACTTCGCCGACGAGCACTTCGTGGGCGTACAGGTCACGCTGATGAGCTTCGGCTTCAAGTACGGACTGCCCGCCGACGCCGACATGGTGGCCGACGTGCGGTTCCTCCCGAACCCCTACTGGGTGCCGGAACTGCGGCCGCACACCGGGCTCGACCAGCCGGTCTCGGACTACGTGCTGGCCCAGGCCGGGGCCCGTCCGTTCGTCGATCGCTACGCCTCCGTCCTCGAGCCGGTGTTCGAGGGGTACCAGCGCGAGAACAAAAGACACGCTACGATCGCCATCGGCTGTACCGGCGGGAAGCACCGCTCGGTCGCCATCGTCGCCGAGTTGGCGAACCTCCTCCGCGGGATGCCTGGCGTCGCCGTGCGTGTGAAGAACCGAGATCTCGGCCGGGAGTGACCGTCCCTCCGGCCGCTCCCACGCCCGTGCCGCCGGATCTGCGGGAACCACTGAACGAACGTTAGGAATGATGCTGTGCCGTTGACTGCCGAGGTCAAGGACGAACTGGCCAGGGTCGCCGTGAACCGCAACACGGTCCGCGCCGCCGAACTGGCCACGATCCTCCGGTTCGCTGGTGGTCTGCACGTCATCTCGGGCCGCATCGCGGTCGAGGTCGAGCTCGACACCCGGATCATCGTGCACCGGGTCCGCAAGGACCTCGCCGAGCTCTACGGCGTGCGCAGCGAGGCGTCGGTGGGCTCGTCGGCGTCCGCCCGGCGCGGGACCCGCTACCTGGTCCGCGTGCTCGAGGCGGGGGAGACCCTCGCCCGCCAGACCGGCCTGATGGACGCCCGTCGTCGCCCCGTCCGCGGGCTGCCGAACCGCCTCACCACGGGCAACCGTGACGACCTCGCCGCCATCTGGCGCGGTGCGTTCCTCGCCTCAGGCACCCTGACCGACCCGGGTCGGGCCGCGGCGCTCGAGGTCACGTGCCCGGGCAACGAGGCCGCGATGGCCCTCGTCGGTGCCGCGTCGCGTCTCGGGGTGGCCGCCAAGGGCCGCGAGGTCCGCGGGGTGCACCGCGTCGTCATCCGCGACGGCGAGGCCATCGGCCAGATGCTGACCGTCATGGGCGCCGCGCGCACCACCGCCGACTGGGAGGAGATGCGCCAGCGTCGCGAGGTCCGTGCGACCGCGAACCGCCTGGTCAACTTCGACGACGCGAACCTGCGCCGTTCCGCGCAGGCCGCCGTGGCTGCCTGCGCCCGCGTCGAGCGTGCGCTCGAGATCCTCGGCGACGAGGTCCCCGACCACCTGCAGTACGCCGGCACGCTCCGCCTGCAGCACCGCGACGCCTCGCTCGACGAGCTCGGCCAGCACGCGGACCCGCCGATGACCAAGGACGCCATCGCCGGCCGCATCCGTCGCCTGCTGGCGATGGCGGACAAGCGGGCCTCCGACCTCGGCATCCCGGGTACCGAAGCGAGCGTTCCCGAGGAGCTCGAAGGGGCCTGAGAGCGGTCTGTCGACCCTGCGGACAGGAGGCGCGGTGCCAGCTGGCACCGCGCCTCCCGTCCGTTTGCCGGCCTCTCTCGGACCCGTTCCCGGCCTGGTCGGCGACCGTCCGGACGGACCGTCATCCCGCTCGGGCACGCAGTGTCCGACTGCTAGGGTCGTTACGGCGACGTTACGGGGCGTATCGTCCACCACACGCGGGCCCGCCAGGGTGCGCGACTCCCGAAAGCAGCGCCCCCTGGGCGCTCCACACTCACCAGGAGATCCATTGACCGTCAAGATCGGTATCAACGGCTTCGGCCGCATCGGCCGTAACTTCTTCCGGGCCGCCCTCGCGAAGGGCTCCGACCTCGAGATCGTGGCGGTGAACGACCTCACCGACAACGCGTCGCTCGCCAACCTGCTGAAGTTCGACTCCATCACGGGCAAGCTCCCCGCGACCGTCGAGCTCGACGGCGACAACATCGTCGTCGACGGCAAGGCCATCAAGGTCCTCGCCGAGCGCGACCCCGCCAACCTGCCCTGGGGCGAGCTGGGCGTCGACATCGTCATCGAGTCGACCGGTTTCTTCACCAAGGCCGCCGATGCGCAGAAGCACATCGACGCCGGTGCCAAGAAGGTCATCATCTCCGCGCCGGCCTCGGGTGACGACGTCACCATCGTGCTCGGCGTGAACGAGGGGCAGTACGACCCCGCGAACCACCACATCATCTCGAACGCGTCCTGCACCACGAACAGCCTCGCGCCGCTCGCCAAGGTGTTCCACGACAAGTTCGGCATCGAGCGTGGCCTCATGACCACGGTCCACGCCTACACCGCGGACCAGAACCTGCAGGACGGCCCGCACAAGGACCCCCGTCGTGCACGTGCCGCAGCGCTGAACATCGTGCCGACCTCGACCGGTGCCGCGAAGGCCATCGGCCTCGTGCTCCCCGAGCTCGCCGGCAAGCTGGACGGCTTCGCCCTGCGTGTCCCGGTCCCCACCGGCTCGATCACCGACCTCACGCTCGAGACCAAGTCCGAGGTCACGGTCGACGAGATCAACGCCGCCTACAAGGAGGCCGCGGAAGGCCCCCTCAAGGGCATCCTGCTCTACAGCGAGGACCCGCTGGTGTCGACCGACATCACCACGGACCCGCACTCCTCGATCTACGACTCCGGCCTGACCAAGGTCATCGGGGGCCTCGTCAAGATCACCTCGTGGTACGACAACGAGTGGGGCTACTCGAACCGCCTCGTCGACCTCACCGAGTACGTCGGCGAGCGTCTGTAACACATGGCCCTCCGCACCCTCGAGGACCTCGGCGACCTCGCCGGCAAGCGCGTCATCGTCCGTTGTGACCTGAACGTCCCGCTCAAGGACGGCACCATCACGGACGACGGCCGCGTGCGGGCGTCGCTCGGCACCCTGAACACGCTGGTGAACGCCGGGGCCCGCGTCATCGTGGTCTCGCACCTCGGGCGCCCGGATGGTTCGCCCGCCCCGGAGTACTCGCTCGCCCCCGTGGCGCAGCGGCTCTCCGAGCTGCTCGGCAAGGAGGTCACGTTCGTCGGCGAGACCGTCGGTGACGAAGCCACCGCGGCCGCCGAGGCCCTCGGGGACGGCGACGTCCTGCTGCTCGAGAACCTCCGGTTCAACCCGGAGGAGACCTCGAAGGACGCAGACGAGCGCCGTGCCTTCGCGGAGCGGATCGCCGCCCTCGGGGACGCCTTCGTCTCCGACGGCTTCGGCGTCGTGCACCGCAAGCAGGCCTCGGTCTACGAGCTCGCGTCCGCGCTGCCCAGTGCGGCCGGCTCCCTCATCGAGACCGAGCTCCGCGTGCTCGAACGCCTCACGACGACGCCGGAGCGGCCATACACGGTCGTGCTCGGCGGGTCGAAGGTCAGCGACAAGCTCGGCGTCATCGACCACCTCCTGCCGCAGGTGGACACGCTCTGCATCGGCGGCGGCATGCTCTTCACGTTCCTCGCGGCCCAGGGCCACGGGGTCGCGAAGTCACTGCTCGAGGCCGACCAGCTCGACGTCGTCCGCGAGTACCTCTCGCGGGCGAAGGAGCTCGGTGTGACGATCGACCTGCCGACGGACGTCGTCGTGGCGTCTGGGTTCGCGGCCGACGCGTCGCACGAGACCGTCGCCGCGGACGCGATCGAGTCGTCGTCCTTCGGGGCGGACGGCATCGGCCTCGACATCGGACCGGAGACGGCGGCGCGGTTCGCTTCCGCGGTGTCCTCGTCGAAGACCGTGTTCTGGAACGGCCCGATGGGCGTGTTCGAGTTCCCGGCCTTCGCCGCCGGCACGAAGACGGTCGCGCAGGCCCTGACCGAGGTCGACGGCCTCGGTGTGGTCGGCGGTGGCGACTCCGCCGCGGCCGTCCGGTCGCTCGGCTTCTCGGACGACCAGTTCGGGCACATCTCGACCGGTGGCGGTGCGAGCCTCGAGTTCCTCGAGGGCAAGTCGCTCCCCGGTCTCGAAGCACTGGGGTGGTCGCGATGACCCGGACGCCGCTCATCGCGGGCAACTGGAAGATGAACCTGGACCACCTCCAGGCCATCGCCACCGTGCAGAAGCTCGCGTGGACGCTCAAGGACGCCCGGCACGACTTCGACGACGTCGAGGTCGCGGTGTTCCCGCCGTTCACCGACCTGCGGAGCGTGCAGACGCTCATCTCGGCCGACAAGCTGCCGATCCACTTCGGTGCGCAGGACCTGTCCCAGTTCGATTCCGGCGCCTACACCGGTGACGTCTCCGGCGCGTTCCTCGCTGCACTCGACGCCCAGTACGTCATCGTCGGCCACTCCGAGCGGCGCACGCTGCACGGTGAGACCGACGAGGTCGTCGCGGCGAAGACCGCAGCGGCCGTCAAGCACGGTCTCGTGCCCGTGGTCTGCGTCGGCGAGACCGGCGAGCAGCGCGAGGAGCGCGGCGCCGGTGTCGTCCCGGTCGAGCAGCTCCGCGTCGTGCTCGACGCGGTCGAGGCCGCCGACATCGTCGTGGCGTACGAGCCGGTCTGGGCCATCGGCTCCGGCCAGGCGGCCACGGCCGAGCAGGCGCAGGACGAGTGCGCGGCCATCCGTCGTGGCATCGCTGCAGCCTGGGGTGAACAGGCTGCGGCCGACACCCGCGTGCTCTACGGCGGCTCCGTCAAGTCGGGCAACATCGCGGGGTTCCTCCGCGAGCCCGACATCGACGGTGCGCTCGTCGGTGGCGCTTCGCTCGACGTGCAGGAGTTCGCGGCGATCGCCCGGTTCCGGCAGCACGTCGGGCTGTAGTCCACAGGCATCGTCGCGGGCAGTCGTCCGCACCACTCCCGTCCAGGTACCGGCCGTGCTCCGCGCGGCCGGTACACTGGTACGGCTGACTGACACGAAAGGTACGTCGTGGCGATACTCTCCGTCGTGCTGCAGGTCCTGCTCGCAATCACGAGCCTCCTGCTCACGCTCCTCATCCTGCTGCACAAGGGCCGTGGTGGTGGCCTCTCCGACATGTTCGGCGGTGGGGTCACGAGCAACCTCGGTGCGTCCGGTGTGGCCGAGCGCAACCTCAACCGCATCACGGTGATCCTCGGTCTGGTCTGGATCGTCTCCATCATCGTGCTCGGTCTCATCAACAAGTTCACGGCGGGGGTCTGATCCATGGCAAGCGGAGGCAGTGCAATCCGAGGGTCCCGCGTCGGCGCGGGACCCATGGGCGAACAGGACCGCGGGGTCCAGGCAGAGCGGGTGGCGATCTCGTACTGGGACGCCCTCGGCAACGAGGTCGTGCGGTACTTCGCCGCGAACCTGCCCGACGAGGAGATCCCCGAGACGGTGGACTCGCCGTCGAGTGGTCTGCCGGCCGGTCGCGACAAGGAGAACCCGCCCGTGGTCTCCAAGACGGAGCCCTACAAGACCCACCTCGCGTACGTGAAGGAACGCCGCACCGAGGAAGAGGCAGCGCAGCTCCTCGAGGACGCGCTCCAGCAGCTCCGAGAGCGTCGCGGCACCGCGGCGAAGAAGAGCTAGCGCACGCACGCTGACGGAGGCCCCTGCACCGATGGTGTGGGGGCCTTCGTGTGTCCGGGGACGCGGGCGGCTCGCTCGCCGAGCGGTCACGACATGCCGCGTGCGGTGCGCGGTGGTGGCGCGAACCGTCGTCCGGCATCCGCGTAGCCGACAGTTCGTGACCACTCGGCGTTGCTTCGGCGGGGAGTCGCGTCGGGCGCGGCGCGCGGTGAGCGCCACCACAGACGGACGGGAGGCCCGGTGCCAGCTGGCACCGGGCCTCCCGTCCGTCAGGAACGCGCGTCTAGTACGTCGACGCGATCAGGTTCTCGGGGACGTCGCGCGCGGCATCCTGGTCCACGAAGAAGACCGTGCGCTTGCGACCCTGCACGCCACCGACGGGGACGTCTTCGATCGACGCACCGGCGAGGGCCAGCCCGAGGACCGAGGCCTTCTCGGCGCCGGAGAGGATCACCCAGACGCGCTGCGAGGCGTTGATCACGGGGAAGGTGACGGTCAGACGCTGCGGCGGCGGCTTGGGGGAGTCGTCGACCGACACGACGGCACGGTCGGTGACCGTGAGCTGCGGGAACTCCGGGAAGAGCGAGGCGGTGTGTCCGTCGGGACCGACGCCGAGCAGCGTGATGTCGAAGCGCGGAGCGACGGCGCCCTCGTACGCGGCGTCCTGCAGCTCGCGCTCGTACTGCAGCGCAGCCTGCTCGATGTCGATGCCGGCGTCGGATGCGGGCATCGGGTGGATGTTCGACTCTGGGATGTCGACGTGGTCGAAGAAGTCGGTCTGCGTCCCCGTGGTGTTGCGGTCGGCGTCACCGGCCGGCACCCAGCGCTCGTCGACCCACCACACGTGGACCTTCGACCAGTCGACGCTCTCACGAGCCGGCGACTGGCCGATCGCGGCGAGGACGAGGGACGACACCGAGCCACCGCTGATCGCGATGTCGGCACGCTCCTGCTCGTCGAGCACGTCGATGATCTTGGTGATGAAGCGTGCGGCGACCGAAGCGCCGAGGGCCTGCTTGTCCGGGTGCACGAGCACCCGCCGTTCGTTGGTCACGTGACTCCCGTGTTCGTGGCGGCCGACCGGTCGTCCGACCGCCTTCGGTCCGGTCGGGCCGCCTGCACCAGACAGGCGGCCCGACCGTGTGGGGTGTGGATCAGCGGGCGATGGTCTCGCGCAGCTGGGGCACCCCGTGCTTGACGACGTCTCCGAAGAGGACGTCCGGGTCGAGTCTACGGAGTTCCTCGGCCAGGCAGTCGCGCAGGTTGCGGCGTGGCAGCGACAGGTCGTGCGTCGGCTGCCCGGGCATGGAGAGCGTGGCGACGTCCACCAGGGAGCGCTCGAGCTCGATGGTGCCGGACTCGCGGACGAGCTGCACACCGTGGATGCCGCTCGACCCCGTCGCGCGCGGCGACGTGACGACGGACACCGGCACGCGGAGCTGCAGCTGGAGCCAGGCGGCGAGGAGGATCGTCGACGGGCTGTCGGACGCTCCGGAGACCTCGACGGCGGTGATCGGCTCGTACGGCGGCTGGTCGAGCGCCGCGGCGAGCTGGTTCCGCCACAGGGTCAGACGGGTCCACGCGAAGTCGGTGTCACCCGGCACGTAGGACGCGCCGAGCGCCTCGATCGCGTCGTTCGGGTCCTTCTGCGCGGCCGCGTCCGTGATCCGTCGCTGCGCGATGCGGCCGAGGGCTGACGCCGCGGGCTGCTCGGGAGCGGTCTGCGGCCACCATGCGACGACGGGTGCGTCCGGCAGCAGGAGGCCGGTGACCAGGCTCTCCTCGTCGGTCGCGGTCTCGCCGTACGCACGGAGGACGATGACCTCGCTCGCACCCGCGTCGCTGCCGACGCGGATCTGCGCGTCGAGGCGGCCGGGGGACTTCGTGTCACCGCTGTTCTTCGAGACGATGATCACGCGCATCGGGTGCTCGCGGGACGCCTCGTTCGCCGCCTCGATCGCCTCTTCCTCGTGGCCGAGGGCCGTCGAGATGATGAGGGTCAGCACGCGGCCGAGGGCGACGGCGCCGCCCTCTTCGCGGATGCGGACGAGCTTCTTCTGGATCTTCGACACCGTGGTGTCGGGCATGTCGATCTTCACGGACGCCTCCAGGTCCGACCGTCGCGGGCGAGCAGGGCGTCGGCGGATGCCGGGCCCCACGTGCCGGGACGGTACTGCTCGGGCTGGCCCTGCGTGGCCCAGAACTCCTCGATGGGGTCGAGGATCTTCCAGGACAGCTCGACCTCCTGGTGCCGCGGGAACAGCGGCGGGTCACCGAGGAGCACGTCGAGGATGAGTCGCTCGTACGCCTCGGGGGATGCTTCGGTGAACGCGTGGCCGTAGCCGAAGTCCATCGTCACGTCGCGCACCTGGGTGCCGACGCCGGGGACCTTCGAGCCGAAGCGGAGCGTGACGCCCTCGTCCGGCTGGACACGGATGACGAGCGCGTTCTGGCCGAGCGGGGACTGCGTGTTGCCGTAGACGTCCTCGGGGACGCGCTTGAACACGATCGCGATCTCGGTCACACGACGGCCGAGACGCTTGCCGGCGCGCAGGTAGAACGGGACGCCCTGCCAGCGACGTGTGGCGATGTCGAGCTTGATCGCCGCGTAGGTCTCGGTGCCGGACTCCGGGTTCATCCCGGCCTCTTCGAGGAAGCCGAGCACCTTCTCGCCGCCCTGCCAGCCACCGTCGTACTGCCCGCGGGCAGTGGCGGTCGACAGGTCTTCCGGCAGGCGCACGGCGGAGAGCACCTTCTCCTTCTCGGCGCGCAGGTCAGCGGCCTTGAACGAGACGGGCTCCTCCATCGCGGTGAGGGCGAGGAGCTGCAGGAGGTGGTTCTGGATGACGTCGCGCGCCGCACCGATGCCGTCGTAGTACGCGGCGCGTCCGGCGACGCCGATGTCCTCGGCCATCGTGATCTGGACGTGGTCGACGTAGTTCGAGTTCCAGATGGGTTCGTACATCTGGTTCGCAAACCGGAGCGTCAGCAGGTTCTGGACGGTCTCCTTGCCGAGGTAGTGGTCGATGCGGAACACGTCGTCGGGGGCGAAGACGCTCTCGACGATCGCGTTGAGTTCGCGCGCGGTGCGGAGGTCGGAGCCGAAGGGCTTCTCGACGACCACGCGGCTCCAGGAGCCCTCGCGCTTCTCGGTCAGCCCGGACAGCTTCAGCTGCTCGGTGACGACCGGGAACATCTTCGGCGGGATGGACAGGTAGAACGCGTGGTTGCCCAGCGTCCCGCGCTCGGCGTCGAGGTCGTCGACGGTGCGCTTGAGCTCGCGGAACGCCTCGGGGTCGTCGAACGAGCCCTGGACGAAGCGGATGCCCTGTTCGAGCTGACGCCAGACGTCCTCGTCGAACGGGGTGCGCGAGTGCTCCTTGACGGCGTCGTGCACGAGCTGGGAGAAGTCTTGGTCCTCCCAGTCGCGACGGGCGAACCCGACGAGCGCGAACCCCGGGGGCAGGAGCCCCCGGTTGGCCAGGTCGTAGACCGCGGGCATCAGCTTCTTGCGTGACAGGTCGCCCGTCACGCCGAAGATGATGAGCGTGCTCGGTCCCGCGATCCGGTTCAGTCGACGATCCGTCGGCAGCCGGAGCGGGTTGTGCTCCGGGGTGATTGCCACCGGTGACATGAGTCGGTGAACTCCTTACGAGTCAGTGGGAGACGGCGGACGTCATCGCCGCGGTGGCGGCGTGGACGTCCGACGTCGTGAGGGTGAGGACCGGCCGGCCGTGCTCGGCGAGGACACTCGCGTCGCCGGCTGCCTGGGCCCGGAGGAGCTGCCCGAACGTGAACGGCCGACCCGGGATCGCCAGGTCCTCCGTCTCGTCGGCCACGATCTGGAGGAACACTCCCGTGGCGGGGCCGCCCTTGTGGTACTGGCCGGTCGAGTGCAGGAACCGCGGACCGTACCCGAAGGTGACGGGACGCGCCGTGCGCGCTGCGATCGCGTCGCGCAGCGACTCGAGGCCGCTGTTCGTGGTGCGGTCGACGTACGCCTGTACCGACACGTAGCCGGTCGGGTCGAGGGCGGACAGGAGGCCCGCCACAGCTTCCGCGAGCGTCGCACCGACCGCCAGTCCGGGCGTCGCGCGGACGGCGATGCCGCCCTCGGAGAACGCCGGTGCAGCCGGAGCGGGGCGGTCGTCGAGCAGCGCACGGGTCGCGACCTTGGCGGCCTCGACGTCGGGCTGGTCGAAGGGGTTGATGCCGAGCAGGCGACCAGCGACCGCGACGGCGTACTCCCAGACGAGGATCTGGCCACCGAGCGTGCCGGTGATCTCGACCTCGCCCTCGGTCACGTGACGCTCGTCCTCGCGCGATCCGACCAGGCGGATCACCTGGACGTCGGGCAGGCCGGCGGAGACCTCGGGGGAGTCCGCGTGCAGGACGACGGGCAGCAGGCCGCGGCCGTCCTTGCCGGTCGACTCGGCGATCAGCTGTTCGACCCAGTCGCCGAAACCGACGATGTGCGTGCCGTCGGGCACGATGGCGATCTTGTCGCGCAGCGGCTCGGTGCCGGCGAGGACCGCACCGAGCACGAGCCCGGGGTTCTCGTCCAGGTCGACCGAGAGCAGCGCGGAGATCGCGTCGGCCTCGTCGAGGAGCTCGGCGATGTCCGCTCCCGCGAGCCCGGACGGCACGAGGCCGAAGGCGGTGAGCGCGGAGTAGCGGCCGCCGACCGTGGGGTCGGCGGTGAAGACGCGGTAGCCGGCGTCGACCGCAGCGGCCTCGAGCGCGGAGCCCGGGTCGGTGACGACGACGATGCGGCGGGCCGGGTCGATGCCGGCGTCGCGGAAGGCCTGCTCGTAGACACGACGCTGCGAATCGGTCTCGAGCGTCGAGCCGGACTTCGACGAGACCACGAGCACGGTGCGCTCGAGGTCGGTCGTCACGGCGGCGCGGACCTGTGCGGGGTCGGTCGAGTCGAGGACGGTGAGGGGTACGCCGGCGGTGCGCGTGATGACCTCGGGTGCGAGGGACGAGCCGCCCATGCCGGCGAGGACGACGCGGTCGACCCCTTCGGCACGGAGCGACTCGCGCAGCGCGGTCACCTCGGCGACGAGCGGGCGGGAGACCGAGACGGCAGGTCGGGAGGGGGGCGGGGGGGGGAGGGGGGGCGGCACCGCTGGCGGAGCACGTGGGCGGCGCAGGGCGTGCTCCGAC
>NZ_CAJCKD010000048.1:0-20798 GCF_903970855.1 Curtobacterium sp. ME12 | reverse complement strand
CACCGCCCGGACGGTCCGGCGGAACCGTTGTTCCTCGCGCGGCCCCCACGCGAACCCGTACTGCGACCGGAGACCATCGGGCAGCATCCCGACGGTCACGATACAGGATCGTCGCGCGGTCCTGCTGCACGCTCTGCGCGATGCCGTCCCGCTCGGCACGCGCGACGGAGTACGACCCGGCACGGATCTGCACCCGTTCGGCGAGCCCAGCGAAGGTCCAGGCGAACACCGCGGACGCGGCGGTCAGCACGAGCGTGGGGGCCGCGGCCAGGAACGCCGCGACGGCGACCGGCACCTCGTGTGGGAACTCCGCTGCACCAGCGCCCCAGGTCACGGCGTTCACCGCGGCCAGGACGACCCCGCCGATCGTCAGGTCGGTCCACGGACGGTAGGGCGCGACCATGACGATGCCGGTCGCGGTGATCAGGGACATGAAGTCGTTCAGGGCACTCCGGTCCGGCCCCCACTGCGCGGCGACGCTCGTGACCGACGCCAGGCCGAGCAACCCGACGTGCGCGACGAACGCCCAACGCGGGAACGGCGCACGGAACGGACTCGAGGCAGCGAGCACCACCACCGCCGAGGCCGCGACGAGCAGCACGGTGAGGGCGCTGAGCGTCGGGCTGCCCTCGACGTCGCGGTCGAAGACCGACACGAGCAGGGCCCAGACGACGCTGCCGGCCCCGAGGACGACGGCCAGGGGCCGCGACCCCATCGCGCCGAGCGGGTCGTACTGCTGTGCGGTCCGGCGGGAGCCCCATCCGGACCCGTGGCGCTGCCCGGCCGCCGTCATCGCTCGG
Source organism: Curtobacterium sp. ME12 (assembly GCF_903970855.1). Classification (NCBI taxonomy): domain Bacteria; kingdom Bacillati; phylum Actinomycetota; class Actinomycetes; order Micrococcales; family Microbacteriaceae; genus Curtobacterium; species Curtobacterium sp. ME12. The sequence goes on along the minus strand of NZ_CAJCKD010000048.1, from coordinate 19,998 downwards.
CCTCCCTGCCGTCGCCGAGCGCCGGCACGGTGACCGCGCCGGTGACCGGTCCGTAGGGCACGGTCATCATGACGCTCGTGCCGGAGCCGGGCGACGACCAGATCTGGACGTCACCGCCGACCCGGCCGATGCGCTCACGCACCGAACCGCGGAGGCCCATCCGGTCGGCGCCGGTGGCGTCCTCGTCGAACCCGCGGCCGTCGTCGACGACCATGACGGTGCAGGACGCGCTGTCGTCGAAGACGCTCACCTCGGCGGCGTCGGTCCCCGCGTGCTTCCGCACGTTGGCCAGGCACTGCCCGACGGCCCGGACGACCGCCGACAGCGCGCGCTGGTCCAGGCGCTCGAGTGCGGAGGGGTCCCCGGAGACCGTGACGTCCAGCCCGAGCGTGCGGTGTTCGTCGACCATGGCGACGAACGCCTCGGCCGCAGCCCCGGGACGCGGACGGGCGATCGGCGTGAGCCACCCCTTGCCGGTGAGCACCGCGACGTCGGCGTCGACCGTCTCGGCGAGGTGGGGGTCCATCGGGCCGTCCGGCGCGAGGGTGATGGCGCCCAGGTGGTTGAGCACGGTGTCGTGCAGGATCGCGGACGCCTCGGCCTCGACCCCGGCCCGGTAGGCGGACACGTGTTCTTCACGCGCAGATCGCAGGAGCTCGGGCTGCACCCGTTCGCTGCGCCCCGTGCTGCGGGTGGTGAAGAGCACGAGCGCGACCACGAAGCCAAGCGTGACCCACGCCAGGATGAGCGGACGGGGCGTCTCTTCGGCCTGCACGATGGCGATCCAGGTCGCGAGTCGTCCGGTCAGGAAGCCCACGAAGGACCACAGCACGACGCGGCTCGGCACGGCCCCGGCTCCCCCGACCAGGATGAGCGGGATCACGACGAGGGACATCAGGTACGAGGTCACCCACCCGGTCGGTACCTGCTGCTGCACCCCGACGGCGAACCACCAGGCGCAGACACCGCCGACGACCAGGAACGCGATCGCCGAGACCCGGCTGCCGAACTGCACGTGCACGCCGATCATGGCGAGCATCGGGACGACCGCCAACGCGGTGCCGACGACCGGCACCCCGGGCTCGGACAGGCCGTACAGCACGAGGGTGATGGCCGCGGCCAACAGGGACCCGATGGCGCCGGCGTGGAACGCGCGCACGGTCGACCACGCGTTCACTCGCGGTGCGAGGTGCGTGGGGATGCCGAGCACGAGGTGGATCCTTCCGGGTGGCGAGGGCGCCGTCCACGATCCAACCACCGGAGCAGCGGCCGTGTACCCCGAATCCGGGGCCGTGCGGCGACCCGCACGATGATAGCGGCCCGGACCGGGGGCTTGCTGTCCCCCGAACGCGGACCGGACACGACCCGGGCAGACGCCCCTCAGAACAGCGTCTGTGCCGCCGCCGGCCGGAGCAGCCGCTGGCCGAACCCGGGGTCGGCACGCTTCAGCGGTGACACCGTCGGCACCGACCGCTCCTGCGGCAGCGCGTGTGGCCCGCCCGGGCCCAGCCCCTGCGGTACACCCGGCTGCGGCGTTCGCGGTTCGGAGAACCCCATCGACCCCGTCGCCGGGTCCACACGACCCAGCCCCACCCCGTGCGCCGCCAGGATCGGGCGGATGCGCTCCGACAGCCACCGCCGGTAGTCCTTCGGCGCGTAGGTGTTGTAGAGGTACATCGCGCGGTACCGCTGCACCAGGTCGGGTCGCTCACGGCCGAGCCACTCGAACCACCACGGCTTGACGCCGGGCCGCAGGTGCAGCGCCGAGTACATGATGCTCGTCGCACCTGCCGCGGTCGCCCGACCGATGGCGTCGTCGAGGTGCGCCCGGGTGTCGGTGATGTACGGCAGCACGGGCATCAGGAACACGGCGCAGTCGAGCCCCGCGTCGCGGATGGCCCGCACGGTCGCCAGCCTGGCCGACGTCGTCGGCGTGCCGGACTCGACCGACTGTTGCAGCGGGTCGTCGTACACGGCGATCGACATCGCGAGGTCGACCGGCACCACCTTCGCCGCCTCGGCCAGCAGCGGCAGGTCGCGGCGCAGCAGGGTGCCCTTCGTCAGGATGCTGAACGGCGTGCGCGACTCCGCCAGTGCCTCGATCACGCCGGGCATCAGCCGGTACCGCCCCTCGGCCCGCTGGTACGGGTCGGTGTTCGTGCCGAGCGCCACCGGGTGACGGTCCCACGAGGGCTTGCCGAGCTCACGACGCAGCACGTCGGCGACGTTCGTCTTCACCACGATCTGCTGGTCGAAGTCGGCGCCGCCGTCGAACTCCAGGTACGTGTGGGTCGGGCGGGCGAAGCAGTACACGCAGGCGTGGCTGCACCCGCGGTACGGGTTGATCGTCCAACCGTACGTCCCCGAGCCGTCCGCGCTCGGCACCCGGTTCAGGGCGCTCTTCGCCAGGACCTCGTGGAAGGTCACCCCGGCGAACTCGGGCGTCGTCACGCTCCGGACGAACCCGCTGTTCGATTCCATCCCGGGCAGCGCGTCGCTCTGCTCGACATCGATCGCCTGTCCACTCCACCGCATGCCGTCATTCGAACACACGTTCGAACGGACCGCAAGCCGGGCGTCGCCTAGTGGTGGAGCCCGAGGACCTTCGCGGTGCGCTCGAGCGTGGCGTCCGCCAGCTCCGGGTCGTCGCCGAGGTCCTTCCCGTAGGTCGGCACCATCGCACGGACGTCGTCCTGCCAGCCGTCCCACCGGTCCGGGAAGCACCGGCGCAGCATCGTCAGCATGATCGGCACGGCCGTCGAGGCACCCGGGGACGCCCCGAGCAGGCCGGCGATCGAGCCGTCGGCGGCGGTGATGACCTCGGTGCCGAACTGCAGCACACCACCCTTGTCCTTGTCTGGCTTGATCACCTGGACGCGCTGCCCCGCGGTGATCCGGTGCCAGTGCTCGGGTTCGGCGCTCGGCATGAAGTCGCGGAGCGCCTCGAACTTGGTGCGCTTCGATGCGAGGAGCTGGCCGACCAGGTAGCGGACCAGGTCGAAGTTCGAGAACGCGACGCTCAGCATCGGGCGGAGGTTGTGCGGCCGGATCGAGCGGAACAGGTCGAGGACCGAACCCTGCTTCAGGAACTTCGGGCTGAACCCGGCGTACGGCCCGAACATCAGCGACGAACCACCGTCGACGATGCGGGTGTCGAGGTGCGGCACCGACATCGGCGGGGCACCGACGCTGGCCTTGCCGTAGACCTTGGCGGCGTGCTTCTGCACGACCTCGGGATCGTCGGTGCGCAGGAACTCGCCCGACACCGGGAAGCCGCCGTAGCCGCGGATCTCCGGGATGCCGGACTTCTGCAGCAGGTGCAGGGCCCCACCACCGGCGCCGACGAAGACGAACTTCGCGGCGATGCGCTGCGTCGACCGACCGATCTCGTTGCGGACGTTCAGCACCCAGCCCTCGGACACCTTCGACCGGGTCAGGTTGGTGACCTGGTGCGAGGGCTCGAACTCGACACCGTCGATCTCGAGCTGGTCGAAGAGCTGGCGGGTGAGCGACCCGAAGTCGACGTCCGAGCCGGCCGCCGAGTAGGTCGCCGCGATCGGCTGGTCCTTCCTGCGACCCGGGATGAGCGCCGGCGCCCACCGCCGGATCTGCGCCGGGTCGTCCGAGAACTCGATGCCCGCGAAGAGCGGGTGGTCACGCATCGCCTCGTACCGGGCGCGCATGTAGGCGACGTTGGCCTCGCCCCACACGAAGGAGATGTGCGGGGTGGGGTTGATGAAGTTCGTGGGCTCCGGCAGCACGCCGGTCTCGACCAGGTGTGCCCAGAACTGCCGCGAGACCTGGAACTGCTCGTTGACCGTGACGGCCTTCGCGATGTCGACGCGGCCGTCCGGCAGTTCCGGCGTGTAGTTCAGCTCGCACAGTGCCGAGTGCCCGGTACCCGCGTTGTTCCACGGGTTCGAGGACTCCTGCGCCACCGTGCCGAGGCGCTCGTACACGCGGATCTTCCAGCTGGGCTCGAGCCTGTGGATGATCGCCCCGAGCGTGGCACTCATGATGCCTCCGCCGATCAGGACGACGTCGATGGGGTCCACCTGCTGCTCTGCCACCCGTCGATCCTACCGGCGGCGCCCGACAGACGGACAGGAGGCCCGTGGCGGTGTCGCCACGGGCCTCCTGTCCGTCTGCTGGTCGCGCTCGGCGCGCTACGCGTCGACGGAACGGCGCGCGACGATCGTCTCCGCGATCTGCACCGCGTTGAGCGCGGCGCCCTTCCGCAGGTTGTCGTTGCTGACGAACAGGACGAGGCCTCGGCCCTCGGGCGCGGACTGGTCGGCGCGGATGCGGCCGACGAACGCCGGGTCCTGGCCGGCGGCCTGCAGCGGGGTCGGGACCTCGGAGAGCTCGACCCCGGGCGCGCTCGACAGGATCTCGGTGGCGCGCTCGGGCGACAGCGGACGCTCGAACTCGGCGTGCACCGAGATGGAGTGCCCGGTGAACACGGGGACGCGCACGCAGGTGCCGGCGACGAGCAGGTCGGGGAGTTCGAGGATCTTCCGGCTCTCGTTCCGGAGCTTCTTCTCCTCGTCGGTCTCGCCCAGGCCGTCCTCGACGATGCTGCCGGCGAGCGGCACGACGTCGAAGGCGATCGGGCGGACGTACTTGACCGGCTCGGGGAACGTCACGGCGGATCCGTCGTGCGTCAGCGCGGCGGTGTCCTGCTCGAGCGCGGCCGTCGCCTGGCCCAGGAGTTCCTCGACCCCGGCGAGCCCGGAACCCGAGACCGCCTGGTAGGTCGTGGCGACGAGTCGGCGGAGCCCGGACTCGGTGTCGAGCACCTTGAGCACCGGCATGATCGCCATGGTCGTGCAGTTCGGGTTCGCGATGATCCCCTTCGGCGCCTGGTCGATGGCGTGCGGGTTCACCTCGCTCACGACGAGCGGGACGTCGGGGTCCATGCGCCAGGCACTCGAGTTGTCGACGACGAGTGCCCCGGCGGCGGCGAACTTCGGCGCGAGGGCCCGCGAGGCGGTTGCCCCGGCGGAGAACAGCGCGATGTCGATGCCGGACGGGTCGGCGAGCTCGGAGTCCTCGACCACGATCTGCTCGCCCCGGAACGGCAGCGTCGTACCGGCGGAACGGGCGCTCGCGAAGAAGCGGACCCGGTCGGCCGGGAACGCGCGCTCTTCGAGCAGGCGACGCATCACGGCGCCGACCTGGCCGGTGGCGCCGACGACGGCGACGGTGAGGGTGCTCATGCGGTGCTCCTGGTGGTTCAGCGGATCGACGGGGCGGCGGGCGTCAGCGGCCGGTACCGGCGTAGACGACGGCCTCGGCGTCGGCGTCGAGGCCGAACGCACTGTGCACGACGCGCATCGCCTCGTTCAGGGTGTCGGCGCGGGTCACGACCGAGATGCGGATCTCGGACGTGGAGATCATCTCGATGTTGATCGATGCGTCGTGCAGGGCGCGGAACAGCTGCGCCGAGACACCGGCGTTCGTGCGCATGCCGGCACCGACCAGGGCGAGCTTGCCGATCTGGTCGTCGTACTGGATGCTCTCGTAACCGATGTCGGCCTTCGCGACCTCGAGCGCCGTCAGCACGGTCTGACCCTGGTCCTTCGGCAGGGTGAACGAGATGTCCGTCCGCCCGGTCGAGGCTGCCGACACGTTCTGGACGATCATGTCGATGTTCGCCCCGGCGCGCGCGACGTTCGTGAAGATCTCGGCGGCCTTGCCCGGCTGGTCCGGGACCCCCACGACGGTGATCTTGCCCTCGGAGAGGTCTCCGGCGATCCCGGTGATGATCGGTTCTTCCACGGTTTCCCCCTCGGCAGGGTTGTAGACGATGGTGCCCTCGTTGTTGTTGAACGAGGACCGGACGTGCAGGGTGACGCCGTGCCGCCGGGCGTACTCGACGGCGCGGATGTACAGGACCTTGGCACCCGATGCTGCGAGCTCGAGCATCTCCTCGCTGGTGACGCGGTCGACCTTGCGTGCCTTCGGCACGACACGGGGGTCGGCGGTGAAGATGCCGTCGACGTCGGTGTAGATCTCGCAGACGTCGGCGTCGAGTGCAGCGGCGAGGGCGACGGCCGTGGTGTCCGAGCCGCCTCGACCGAGCGTGGTGATCTCGCCCGTGGTGCGGTTGAAGCCCTGGAACCCGGCGACGATCGCGACGTGCCCGGAGTCGAGCGCCTCACGCACGCGCTTCGGGGTGACGTCGACGATGCGCGCCTTGCCGTGCTGCGCGTCGGTGAGCATGCCGGCCTGGCTGCCGGTGTAGGACGATGCTTCGACCCCGAGGCTCTTGATCGCCATCGCGAGCAGCGCCATCGAGATGCGCTCCCCCGCGGTCAGGAGCATGTCGAGCTCACGGCCGGCGGGGATCGGCGTGACGGAGTGCGCGAGGTCGACGAGTTCGTCGGTGGTGTCGCCCATCGCCGACACCGCCACGACCACGTCGTTGCCGGCCTTCTTCGTCTCGACGATCCGCTTCGCCACGCGCTTGATGCTCTCGGCGTCCGCGACGGATGAACCACCGAACTTCTGCACGATCAAGGCCACTGGACGGTACTCCCGGAGACGGCGACACCGCGAGGTCACGCGGTCTCACAATGGTAGTCGGTGTTTCGGGGATGTTGCGTGCGAGCGGGCCCGCACGCAAGGATCCTGCGTGGCGGTCAGCCGCCGACGACGCGGCGCCCCTCGAAGGCACGACCGAGCGTGACCTCGTCGGCGTACTCCAGGTCGCCGCCGACCGGCAGCCCCGACGCGAGCCGGGTGGTGCGGATCCCCATCGGGACGAGCAGCCGGCTCAAGTAGGTCGCCGTCGCCTCGCCCTCGAGGTTCGGGTCGGTCGCGATGATGACCTCGGCCACGGTGCCGTCGGCCAGACGCGTCATGAGCTGCTGGATGCGCAGGTCGTCCGGTCCGATGCCGTCGATCGGGCTGATCGCCCCGCCGAGCACGTGGTACAGCCCGCGGAACTCGCGGGTGCGCTCGATCGCCGCGACGTCCTTCGCCTCTTCCACCACGCAGATCGTGGCCGGCGAGCGGCGCGGGTCGCGGCAGATGCTGCACTGGACGTTCTCGGTGACGTTGCCGCAGATCTCGCAGAAGCGGACGCGCTCCTTGACGTCGGCGAGCAGCTCGGACAGCCGGCTCGGATCGAACGACTCGGTCTGCAGGATGTGGAAGGCGATGCGCTGCGCCGACTTCGGGCCGATGCCGGGCAGGCGACCGAACTCGTCGATGAGGTCCTGGACGATCCCGTCGTACATCAGGCACCGTCCTGGTGGAGAGCGGTCTCCTCGATGAACTGGGCGTTGAGGATCTCACGCACGACGGCCTCCCCGTACCGGCCGGCGACCGGGGCGCGTCGCGCGGGCGGCGCGGTGCGCGCGGGAGCGGCGGCCGACTGTGCCGCGCGCTGCGGGGCGGCCTGCTGCGTCTGGCCCGCCGACGCCGCGGCTGCGGGCGCTGCGGATGCTGCGGGCGCTGGGCCTCGTCCGATCCCCGGGTCGGGGAACGGGGCGCCGTCGTCGTACGGTTCGTCGTCGAGCGGGTAGTCATCGACCGGCACACCCGGGACGACGGGTCCGCCGGGAGGCGCGGCTGCCGCTCCGGGAGCCGCCTGCGGACCCGGGGTGGTCGGCTGGTCGGGCTGCCCGGCCGTGGCACCGGCCGGTCGCGCGGGTGCGGCCGACGGTGCCGGCTCGGTCGGCTGGGGCGCGCTCGTCTCGGCCGGAGCGACCGGCGCGGACGCCGGCACGGTGCCGAAGGGTGCTGCCCAGCTGGGCTCGACGGACTCCGAGACGGCGTCGGCGGTGGGGTCGCTGGCGGGGATGGTCGCGACCGCCCAGTCCGTCACCGGCGCACCGGAGGGAGCGGGGGTCGACTCAGCCGGTGCCTGGCTGCGCTGCGGCGCGGACGCGGTCGGCGCTGCCTTCGGCGCCGGCGCGGACTTCGGTGCCGGCGCCGCCGTCGGCGCGGGAGCTGTCGTCGACTCGGGCGTTGCCGACGCGGCCTGCGACTCCGTGGCAGGGGCGGCCGTCGGCGTGGGAGCGGCAGCGGCCACCTGCGTGGCGGGGGCCGGACGCTGGGCCGGTGCGGCCTGCTGTGCCGGAGCCTGCTGCTGCTGCTGCTGCTGCTGGGGACGCTGCTGCTGCTGCTGGGGACGCTGCTGCTGTCCGGGCCCGCGGGCGACGAACTTCACCCGGAGCCCGAGGACGTCCACGATGGCAGCGCGCAGCAGTTCGCTGACGCTGGCCGACGGGTCGGACATCTCCTTGAACGAGGCGACGTCCTGCTGGCTCGGGAACGTCAGCGTCAGCACGTCGTCACGCAGCGCGGTGACCTGCGCCGTGACGACCACCGACCACGCCGAACGCTTGGCGTGCTGCACGTGCTCGACGATCTGCGGCCAGGAGTCGCGCATCTGCTGGAAGCCGACCGCACCGACGGTCCGGACGGCGGGCTCGTCACCGATCGTCGTGCCCTGGCCGGTGGACGACGGGCTGACCGGCTCGGCCGCGGGCTTCGCGGGCTCCAGCTTGGACGGCTCTGACTTCGCGGGCTCTGACTTCGCGGGCTCGGTCGAGGTCGGCGCAGGCGCCCCGGGAGTACTCGGAGCGACCGCTGCCCATGACGCTGCGGCGTCGCGAGCCACGGCGCCGGAGTCGGCCTGCGGCGCGGCGGGCTGCTCGACGGGACGCTGGGCCGTCGTACGAGCCGCTGCAGGAGCGGGCGTCGGGGCGAGGGAGGGAGCAGGCGCTGCGGGTGCCGCGGCTGCCGGCTGCTCACGACGCGGTGCAGCGGCGACGGCGGGAGCGGGAGCGGACTGCTCGCCGACGCCGGCGTCGTGCCCACCGGCGTCGCCCACCCCGACACGACGTTCCAGCCGCTCCACGCGGGCGAGGGCTCCGCGCTGGGTGTCGTCGGCCTCGGGCACGAGCATCCGGGCCGTCATGAGTTCGAGGTGCAACCGGGGCGAGGTCGCGCCGGTCATCTCGGTGAGGGCCCGGTTCGCGATGTCGGCTGAGCGGGAGAGCCCGGTCGCACCGAAGACCCCGGCCTGGCGGCTCATGGTGTCGAGTTCTTCCGGTGAGACCCCGCGCAGGACGGCGGCGGCGCTCTCGTTCGTCGCCGCGACGACGATCAGGTCGCGCAGGCGCTCGAGCAGGTCCTCGACGAAGCGCCGGGGGTCCTGTCCGGTCTGCACGACCCGGTCGATCGCGGCGAACGCGGACGCCGGGTCGGCGACGGCCAGGGCGTCGACGACGTCGTCGAGCAGGGCGGCGTCGGTGTAGCCGAGCAGGGCCACGGCACGCTCGTAGGCGATCGCACCGTCTTCGCTGCCGGCCATGAGCTGGTCGAGCAGCGACAGGGTGTCGCGGACGGACCCACCGCCGGCGCGCACCACCAGGGGCAGGACGCCGGGGGCCACCGACACGGACTCCTGCGTGCAGAGCTGCTCGACGTACTCGAGCATCGCCGCGGGTGGGACGAGCCGGAACGGGTAGTGGTGGGTGCGCGACCGGATGGTGCCGATGACCTTCTCGGGCTCGGTCGTCGCGAAGATGAACTTGACGTGCTCCGGCGGTTCCTCGACCAGCTTGAGCAGCGCGTTGAAGCCCTGCGGCGTCACCATGTGCGCTTCGTCGAGGATGAAGATCTTGTAGCGGTCGCGAGCCGGCGCGAACACGGCCCGGTCGCGCAGGTCACGCGCGTCGTCGACACCGTTGTGGCTCGCGGCGTCGATCTCGATGACGTCGAGTGAACCGCTGCCGTCGCGGGCGAGTTCCACGCAGCTCGGGCAGACGCCGCACGGGGTGTCGGTCGGGCCCTCGGCGCAGTTCAGGCAGCGCGCGAGGATGCGGGCCGAGGTCGTCTTGCCGCAGCCACGGGGCCCGCTGAACAGGTAGGCATGGTTGACGCGGTTCGTGCGGAGCGCCGTGCGGAGCGGGTCGGTGACCTGCGACTGCCCGATCAGCTCGGCGAAGTTCTCGGGCCGGTAACGGCGATACAGGGCGGTGACCACGCGACAAGGGTAGCCGTCACGACCGACAAGCCGCGTGCCCTTCCACAGCTCCGGTCAGCGCGCGTGCGCAGCCCCGGCTCCCCCTCCCCGGAAACGAAGAAGACTCCTCACGCACCCGCCAGAGCCTGGTTACCCTTGCTGCGTTTCCGCCCTGGGGGAGTTGGCCTGGATGGCGTCACGTGAGGAGCCGCCGAGAAGTCTACCGGACGCGACGGGCAGACTCGAACACATGAAGATCGCCATCGCCGGAGGACACGGCCAGATCGCCCTGCTCCTCGCCCGCCAGATCACCGACGCCGGCCACGACGCCGTCGCGATCGTCCGCAACCCCGCGCACGTGGCCGACGTCGAGCAACAGGGGGCGCGTGCGATCGTCGCCGACCTGGAGCAGCTCGGCGACGACGACCTGGCGCTCCGCCTGCGCGGTGTCGATGCCGTGGTGTTCGCCGCCGGTGCCGGGCCGAACAGCGGCGCCGAGCGGAAGCTCACCGTCGACCGTGACGGTGCCATCCTGCTCGCCGACGCCGCCGAGCGTGCCGGCATCGAGCGCTACGTGATGATCTCCGCGATGGCGGCCGACACCTACGACCCGGAGCTCGCCGTCGTGCCCGCGCAGGACGACGCCGCGGTGTTCCAGGTCTACCTGCGGGCGAAGGCCGAGGCGGACGCGAACCTGCGGGCCCGACGCCTCCGCTGGACGATCGTGCGTCCCGGCGGCCTGCTCGACACGCCGCCGCAGGGCACCGTCGACGTCGGTCGGACGGTACCGCGCGGCTCGATCCCCCGCGCGGACGTCGCGACCGTGGTCCTGCACGCCCTGCTCGACGACGCGGCGGTCGGCGTGCAGTTCGAGGTCACCAGCGGCGACACCCCGATCCCGGCGGCGCTGGACGCACTCACCTGAGCGGTCGGTGGAGCCCGCACCGTGCGAGTCCCTCGCCGAAGGCGCCGGGCCGCGCACGTGCCACCCGCTCACCCGGTTCGGACTTCCGCGCCCCGTGCCGCGCTGCAAGCGCGCACCCAGCCGCCAGCCCCGCACCGACCCACGAACACCGCACCGTGCGCCGCTCCGCCGTGCCGCCGTGCCGCAAGGCGGCTCGGCGTCACGCGTCAGAGCGCGACCGCAGCCGACTGCCGGGCGATCTCGAGCTCCTCGTTCGTCGGGACCACGAGCACCGCGACCCGTGAGCCGTCGGTCGAGATGCGGCGGGCGTCGCGCGACGCCAGCTCGTTGCGGTCCGGGTCGATCTCGATGCCCAGGTGCTCGAGCCCCGCGAGCACGCGCCGTCGCAGCAGCGCGTTGTTCTCGCCGACGCCCGCGGTGAACACGACCGCGTCGAGCCCGCCGAGCTGCGCCGTGTAGGCGCCCACGTAGCGACGGATGCGGTGGCGGTACACGGCGAGCGCCGCCTCCGCCTGCTCGTCGCCCTTGGTGGCCGCGTCCTGGACGTCGCGCATGTCGCCGTTGCCGGTCAGGCCGAGCAGGCCGGACCGCTTGTTGAGCATCGTGTCGAGCTCGTCGAAGGTCATCCCGGCCTCGCGGTGCAGGTGGATGAGCACCGCGGGGTCGAGGTCGCCGGAGCGGGTGCCCATGACGAGCCCCTCGAGCGGCGTGAGCCCCATCGAGGTCTCGATGGACCTCCCGCCGTCGATGGCCGCGACCGAGGCGCCGTTGCCCAGGTGCAGCACGATCGTCTTGAGTTCGGCGAGCGGCCGGTCGAGGAACTCCGCGGCCTGCTCGGAGACGTACTTGTGGCTGGTGCCGTGCATGCCGTAGCGGCGGATCCCGTACTCGGCGGCCAGGTCGGCGGGGATCGCGTACGTGTACGCGTGCGGCGGCATCGTCTGGTGGAACGCGGTGTCGAACACGGCGACGTGCGGGACGTCCGAGAAGACCTGCTTCGCGGCCCGGATCCCCTCGAGGTTCGCGGGGTTGTGCAGCGGCGCGAGGCTGTTGAGGTCCTCGATCTGCTGCTCGACCTCGTCCGTGACGACGGTCGCGCGGTCGAAGGTGGTCCCCCCGTGCACGACACGGTGGCCGACGACGGCGGGCGGGTGCTCGTCGAACGACGGGCCGACCTTCGCGAACGCGTCGATCATCGCCTGGAACCCGGCGGCGTGGTCGGGCACCGACGCCGAGTCGTTCGACGACGACTCCCCCGTCAGCGCGTTGGTGTGCTTCCAGGCCCCGGCGGACTCGCCGATGCGCTCGACGAGCCCCGAGGCGAGCGTGCGCTCGTCCTCGAGTTCGATGAGCTGGTACTTGAACGAACTCGAGCCGGAGTTGACGACGAGGGCTGCGGTCACGGGGTGGTCACTTTCTGTCGGGCCTGGAGGCGCGGTGCGGGTCGGGCGGTCAGGCCGCGTCGGTCGCGGTACCGGCCTGGATCGCGGTGATGGCGACGGTGTTCACGATGTCGCCCACCAGGGCGCCGCGCGACAGGTCGTTGATCGGCTTGCGCAGGCCCTGCAGGACCGGGCCGATCGCCACGGCGCCGGCCGAGCGCTGCACGGCCTTGTACGTGTTGTTGCCGGTGTTGAGGTCCGGGAAGATGAACACCGTCGCCCGACCCGCGACCGGCGAGCCCGGCATCTTGGTCGACGCGACCGTGGGGTCGGCTGCGGCGTCGTACTGGATCGGGCCCTCGACGAGCAGGTCGGGTCGGCGGTCCCGCACGAACGCGGTGCCGGCGCGCACCTTGTCGACGTCGGCGCCGGAGCCGCTGTCGCCGGTGGAGTAGCTGAGCATCGCGACGCGGGGGTCGATGCCGAACTGGGTCGCCGTCTCGGCCGACGAGATCGCGATGTCGGCGAGCTGCTCGCTCGTGGGGTCCGGGATCACCGCGCAGTCGCCGTAGACGAGCACGCGGTCGGCGAGCGCCATCAGGAACACGCTGGACACGATCGAGGTGTCCGGACGGGTCTTGATGATCTCGAACGACGGCCGGATGGTGTGCGCCGTGGTGTGCTTCGCGCCGGAGACCATGCCGTCGGCGAGTCCGAGCTGCACCATCATCGTGCCGAAGTAGGAGACATCGGTGACGGTGTCGCGGGCGAGCTCGATCGACATCCCCTTGTGGGCGCGGAGCCGGGTGTACTCCTCGGCGAAGCGTTCCCGCAGCTCGGGGTCGAACGGCGAGACGAGCTGCGCGGCCTCGAGGTCGAGGCCGAGCTCGGTCGCGCGCGTACGGATGGCGGCGGGGTCGCCGAGGATCGTCAGCTCGCAGACCTGGCGCTGCAGCAGGGTGGATGCGGCGCGGAGGATGCGGTCGTCCTCGCCCTCCGGCAGGACGATGCGCTTGCCGTAGCTGCGCGCCCGGTCGAGCAGGCCGTGCTCGAACATGAGCGGCGTGACGACCCCGGACGGGGCGAGCTGCAGCCGGTCGCGCAGGGCCTCGGCGTCGACGTGCTGCTCGAACAGGGCGAGCGCGAGGTCGGCCTTCCGGGGCGAGTCCGCGGCGAGACGGCCACGGGTCTGGGTGATCCGGAGGGCGGTGTCGTACGTGCCGAGGTCGTTCTGCGCGATCGGCAGCGAGCTCGACAGGCCCTCGAGCAGCCGGGACACCTGCGGGGCGATCTCGAACCCGCCGTTCAGGATGACGCCGGCAAGGCTCGGGAACGTCTCGGACTGGTTGGCGAGCAGCGTGGCGATGAGGACGTCGCTCCGGTCGCCGGGGACGACGACGATGCCGCCCTCGATGAGCCGGGGCAGCACGTTCTCCATGCTCATCCCCGCGACGACGGTGCCGAGGGCCTCGCGGTCGAGCAGGGCGTCGTCCCCGCGCACCAGGGTGGCGCCGGTGGCCTGCAGCAGGGCGCGGACCGTCGGGGCGACGAGCACGCGGTCCTCGGGGATCGCCCACACCGGGACGTCCGGGTGGTCGTCGTGCACGGCCTGCTCGACACTCGTCACGATGGCGGCCAGGGCGTCCGGGTCGGCGCGGTTCACCACGACGCCGAACAGCTGCGCGTGTGCCGCCCGCAGCTCGCTCGTCGTGACGTCCGCCACCTGGGCCATGCCCTCGGGGGTGCGCGCCGCACGCTCGGCGGCGTCACGGCCGCCCAGCACGAGGAGCACCGGAGCGCCGAGGTTCGCGGCGACCTTCGCGTTGAAGGACAGCTCGGTGGGGCTGCCCACGTCGGTGTAGTCGGACCCGAGCACCACGACGGCGTCGCACTGCCGCTCGACCTGCGCGAACCGGGTGACGATGGTGCCGAGCGCCGCCTCGGGGTCGGCGTGCACGTCGTCGTAGGTGACGCCGACCGCGTCGTCGTACGAGATGCCGACGGCCGTGTGCTGCAGCAGCAGCTCGAGCACGTAGTCGGGTTCGACGACCGAGCGGGCGACGGGCCGGAACACGCCGACGCGGCCGACGGACCGGGCGAGGGTCTCGAGGACACCGAGGGCGACGGTGCTCTTGCCCGTGTGCCCTTCTGCTGACGTGATGTAGATGCGGGTCGACACGACGCCCAGGGTAGTCGCCGCACATGTCACGACATCTGGGAGCACGGCCACCGACGACACGCGGTCGTGAGCACCCCGGAGAACCTGTACCATTGGGTGTCGCCGTCGCGAGACGGTGTCAGGAGAATTCGCCTAGTGGCCTATGGCGCACGCTTGGAAAGCGTGTTGGGTGCAAGCCCTCGGGGGTTCGAATCCCCCATTCTCCGCAGCGAACAGGACAGAACCACCCACGAGGGACCCGCACCGATCGGTGCGGGTCCTTCGTCGTTGCACGACCGCCCAGTCCTCCACCCTGCGGACGAGCGCGTGCCCTGTTCCCCCTGGGTTGGCCGGGAAACGCCGACCAGGGGTGGAACGGGCTGTCCCCGGTACCCGTCGGTCGCCTATGCTGGCCGAGCGAACGGCTCCGGGACGAGCCGACCGCGGTGCATCGAGCGGCAGGGGCGTCGCTCGGAGGGCGTGCTGATCAGCGTGCCCGGAACACCCGAGGGGACGAGGAGACGCGCCATGGGGGAGACAACCGTGCCCGCAGTACCCGTGCGGTCCGCCGTCTTCGACACGGTCCTCCGTCCGCGCCGGTCGCTCGTCCGTTCCACCGCGCTGAGCATCGCCTTCTCGGCCGTGCCCCTCGCCGTCGCCCTGGTCTGGGTCTCGTTCCCGTTCCGCACGTGGGCCGTGTTCGCCGGGATCGTCGTCGCGATGGCCGCGGCCGTCGGCATCGTGTTCGTCCGACTGCACACCGCGTTCATCGGGATCGACGACGACGGCCTGACGATCCGTGGCGTCCTCACGGCGCACCGGCGGGTCCCCCGCGAGCGCGTGCACAGCCTCGTGCTCGCCACGACCTTCGGCTCCTCGGTGGACCGGACCGTACGGGAACTCGTCGCCTTCGACCGGACCGGAACGCACCTCTTCCGGCTCCGCGCCGACGTCTGGGGGGACGACGGGCTCGACCGGGTCGTCGACGCGCTCGGCGTACAGGTCGTCGAGGAGTCCCGGCCGGTCTCCGCCCGCACCTTCGCGAAGCGCTACCCGACGAGCCGCGCCTGGTACGAGCAGCGGTCGGCGTTCCTGCTCGTCGGCGGCCTCGTCGTGCTGGTCGTCGGCGGGCTGCTCGCCGTGGAGTTCGCCGGCCTCAACGCCCGCTGACCCTCCCCGTCGCGGCGCGGCAGGGGCCCGCGGACCGCGGTACCCGGCTCCGTTGGTTCCGCGTCGGTGGCGACCCGAGCCTCCCGGCCGTCGGCCACGCGCCGGACGTGACCCGGGCCGCACGACCGGGGCCCGTGGAGCCCGTCTTCTCAGTGCGAGAGCGCGGGCACCGCCCGCGGGCGGACCACGAACCAGAGCATCAGGATCGCGACGGCGGCGGTCGACGCCATCACCATCGCCATCGGGGTCGCCGTCGTGATGCCGAGCCAGCCGACCACCGGCGAGATGAGCCCGGCGACGCCGAAGTTCAGGGCGCCGAGCACCGAGGCGGCGGTGCCTGCCTCCTTCCCGTGGGCAGCGAGACCGATGACCTGGACGAGCGGGAACGAGAACCCGCACGCGGCGATGAAGAACCAGAGCGGCACGAGCACGCCGACCAGACCGGCCCCGACCTGGTCGAGGACGATGATCGCGATCGATGCCAGCAGCAGGGTCGCGGTCGAGCACGCGAGGATCCACTGCGGACCCACCCGCTGGGCGAGCCGCGACGAGATCTGCACGCCCAGGACGACCCCGACGGAGTTGACGGCGAAGAGCAGCCCGTACTGCTGCGCGTCGAGCCCGTAGACCTGCTGGAACAGGAACGGCGACGCGCTGAGGTACGAGAACAGACCGCTGAACACCATGGCGCCGATGAGCGCGACACCGACGAAGATCCGGTCGGAGAACAGCGCCTTGTAGCGCTGGCCGATGGTGGAGTGCCCGGCCTCGTGCCGGCGGGCCGGCGGCAGGGTCTCGACGATGAGCAGGATCGACGCGATCACCACCGCCAGGCCGTAGCAGGCGAGGAAGACGAAGATGCCGCGCCAGCTGGTGAACTGCAGCATCTGCGAACCGATGAGCGGCGCGAGGATCGGTGCGAGGCCGTTCACCATCGCCAGACGGGACAGCATCCGCACCAGCGGCTTGCCCCCGAACAGGTCACGCACCGTCGCCATCGCGACGACACCGCCGGCCGCGGCGCCCATGCCCTGCAGCACGCGGAACACCGCGAGCAGCTCGATGTCCGGCGCGGTCGCGGCACCGATCGACGCGGCGATGTGCACCGTGGTCGCGATGATCAGCGGCAGCCGGCGGCCGACCTTGTCACTCCACGGGCCGACCAGGAGCTGCCCGATGGCGAAGCCGAGCGTCGTCGCGGTGAGCGTCAGCTGGACCGCGCCGTCGGTGACGCCGAACTGGTCCTTGATCGCCGGGAACGCCGGGAGGTACAGGTCGATCGTGAACGGACCGAGCGCCGTGAGGGCACCCAGGACGAAGACGTAGACGAGTCGCTGCCCGCGGGAGAGCGAGTCTCCCGGGTGCAGGACGACCCGGAGCGAACCGGTGGTGGCGGGCGCGGTCACGAGACAGGAGTCCTTCGACGATGAGGGGTGGAGGGGTGATCGCGGGCCGATCGAATCGATTCGTCCGCGGAACCATCCTACGGTCGCCGGTGCGTGCTCGGCGTCGCCGGTGCAGCCCGCCCGCGTGAAGCGGCTCGTGCTGCCCCTCGGCCCCGCGCGGACCATGCGGTAGCGTCGGGTTGCTCGGGGGCCTTCCGGGTGAAGCGGATCAGAAGGGGGTGGGCGTCATGGTGGATGCCCGGATCCTGCACACCACTGCAGCGCTGCGCGAGGCGATCCTGCGACTCGCCGCGGACCGACCGGTCTCGGAGATCACCGTCGCCGACGTCACGCGTGCCGCCGGCATCAACCGGGCCACGTTCTACTCGCACGCCGTCTCGCCCGGGTCGCTGCTCGCCGACGTCCTGACGCCGGAACTCGACCGCATCCGGCAGGACGACGCCGACGAACGCCGAGCCGCCGCCGACCGGGGCGCCGGAGCCGACGAGCTCGCGGCCATCACCCGGCGCGGCATCAACGCCGTCGTCGAGCACGTGACGACGCACCGTGACATCTACGGCAAGGCACTGCCGGACCCGAACGACGCCTCGCTGCACCGGCTGCTCGTCGAGCACTTCACGGTGTCGAGCGCGCTGCACATCCGCGAGCTCGACCCCGCACACCGGCCCGACCTGCTCGACGACGTGGCCGCGGGGTTCGTGGCGCAGGGCTTCGTCGGGGCGATCGAGGCCTGGCTCGCCGGACCCCGGCGGTCGCGGAAGGCGCTGGTGGAGACGATCACGCTGTCGTTCCCGACGTGGTGGAGCTGAGCGGACCGTTCCTACTCGGCGTCGGTCGTGGCGCCGTCCGTCGGGTCGGTCTCCGGCTTCTCGCCGCGCTGCAGGGACTGCACGACGTCGACCGCCGTCGCCGCGGTGTCGGCATCGTCGCCCTCGGACGGTACGCGGTAGTCGGCGGACACCCCGTCGCCACCGGTGCCGGTCGCGGGGAGCGGGTCGCCGAGGGACACCACGACGACCCCGGCATCGTGGGCGGTCTGGATCACGCCGGTCAGTGCGGACGGTCGGGCGGCGTGCACGAGCAGGGCCTTGGCGCCCTTCCGCACGAGCTGGGCGACCGCGGTCCGCTGGGACGCCGCCGCACCCGATGCCGGAGCGACCCGGACGTCCGGCCGGAACCCGGCGTCGGTCAGGTCCGTACGGAGCCGGTCGGCGAGTGCCGCGTCGTCGTGCACCAGGACGACACCGATCACGGCCTGCTGGTCGAAACCGCCGTCGGAGCTCGTCAGGTCGGTGCTCTGCACGGGTGTGGGGGCGGCCGACGTCGTGCCCTGGCACCCGGCCAGGGTCAGGGCCGCCGCCAGGGCGACGGTCACGGCGACGATGCGCAGCACGGTGGTCTCCTCTTCGGTCCGGTCTGCCACGCTACCCGGCGGCCGGGCCGTGCGACGACGACACGGTCCCGCCCGGGTCCGCCGGGACCGTCGTCGCCGGTGCCGGCACGGGGCCGAGCCGTCGAACGGCCGCGATCGCCAGTGCAGCGAACCCGATCATCGCCGCGAACACCAGGGGGAACGACACGGTGCCGTCGGCTCCACCGGTCGCGGTGAAGAGCAGGCCGGTCACCGCCAGACCGATCACGCTGCCCGCGGCATCAGCGATCGTCAGGGCCGAGCTCGCGAACCCGTCGTCGCCCTCGCCGGAGAACCGCAGGGTCAGCATCGAGGCGCGCGGGTAGATCGCGCCCATGCCCGCACCGCCGACGAACCAGCCAGCGACCAGCACCCACCACGACAGGTCGAACGTCGCGACCGCGAGCGCGGTCACCAGGCTGATGAGCACCAGCGTGAGTCCCACCCCGAAGGTGCGACGGGCGGTGAGCCGCCGCTCCCCCAGACGGCCGTGCGCCCAGCTCGACGCGGCCCAGCTGAGTGCCGCCACCGTCAGGGCGAGCCCCGCGGCCGACGGCGACAACCCGTGTTCGGCCTGCAGCAGGAACGGCACGTACGCCTCGCTCCCGAAGAACGACGCGGCGACGAGCCCGCGCAGCAGCACGACCGATGGCAGCCCGGCAGCGGCCCGGAACGTCCCGGCCGGCAGCAGCGGACGCAGGGCGAACCAGGTGCCGACCAGCCCGACGACGACCGCCGCGACCATGCCCCACGGGGCCAGGTCCGGCGCCACGTTGAGCAGCAGGATCGACACGGCCGCCGCCACCGACCACCCGATCCGGACCCGCTGCCACGGCGGGCGGAGCGACGAGGCCGGGGCGTGCAGCCGGCCGAGCGTCGGCACGAGCAGGGTGAAGGCGGCCAACGCGATCACCAGGGCCCCGGCGAACACCCAGTGCCAGTTCCAGGTGTCGGTGACGATGCCGGCCAGGGCGGGACCGATCAGCGCCGGGACGACCCA
This sequence comes from Curtobacterium sp. ME12, assembly GCF_903970855.1. Classification (NCBI taxonomy): domain Bacteria; kingdom Bacillati; phylum Actinomycetota; class Actinomycetes; order Micrococcales; family Microbacteriaceae; genus Curtobacterium; species Curtobacterium sp. ME12. Next base: position 564 of record NZ_CAJCKD010000048.1, on the reverse strand, counting down.
GGCCGCGGCGAACCCGGCGAACACCGGTCCGTGCAGCTCGGCGGGGAAGATCCGGGCGACGAGCACGTACAGCACCACGTCGATGGCCCCGGCGCCGAACCCCTCGACGAGCCGCCCGGCCAGGAACACCTCCATGGTCGGTGCGAGCATGACCACGGCGGTCCCCACCGCGAAGAACGCCGCCGAGACCCACGCCACGATCCGACCACCGGCGCGATCGGTCCAGTTGCCGGCGAGCACCATGCCGGGCACCCCGGCGGCGAGCGGGGCGGCGAAGGCGAGCGCGTACAGGGTCTCGCCGTCGAGGTCACGGCTGATCACCGGCATGATCGTCGTCATCGCCAGGTTCTGGAACGCCGCGACGCCGACGATCGCGACCATGCCGATCGTCGCGAGGGCGTACGGCCCGCTCAGCAGGCTGGTCCGCGACGCCGGTGTGCTCACCCGATCATCGTAGGGGCGGGCGCCGACGACACGGCAGCGGGTCGCGCGCCCCGCCGTCCTGCGCCCCGCCGTCCTGCGCCCCGTCGCCCCGCGCCCCGCCCTCCTGCGCCCCGTCGCCCC
>NZ_CAJCKD010000047.1:0-25311 GCF_903970855.1 Curtobacterium sp. ME12 | reverse complement strand
CAAGCAGAAGACGGCATACGAGATCGAGTAATGTGACTGGAGTTCAGACGTGTGCGCTCCCGATCTGCAGTGCCGACGGACGGCCGCGACGATGCGCTCCTGGGCGTCGACGGCCCGCTCCCAGCCGCGGACCGACTGCTCGGGTGCGGTGAAGAACGCGTCGACGACGGCCTCGAACTCGGACGGCGGCAGGTAGCCGGTCGCGCTCCGGTCGATCTCGCCCAGCAGGGGGTCGCGCTCGACCGACAGCCCGACGGCGCTGGCGAGCAGGTCGGCGGTCTCGACGGCCTTGCGCTCGGTGCTCGAGACGATCCGCCGGGAGCCCGCTGTCCACGCGAGCCGGTGGGCAGCGGCGGCCCGGACGCGGCCCTCGGGTGACAGCCCCCACGACTCGATCGGGACCGCGGGGTCGACGACCACTTCGGCGTGGGTCAGGAACGACGAGACCATCCGGCGATCCTCGCACGGTGCGAGGCGCGCCCCGCCCCGGCCCCGGCTGGTGCGAGGTTGCGCACTCCGTGCCGCCCTGTTGCGCCGCACCGAGTAGACAACCTCGCACCGAGCGACGCGACGCGCGTCACACGGCGACACCGTCGGTCACGTTCCGCAACACCGCTTCGCCGCCCGGCCCGACCGTCCTAGCGTCGCCCCATGACCGTGCCCGACCGCATCACCCTCGTCACCGCGCTCCAGGGCGCCGGCTGGCACCCCGCCGCCTGGCGCGCCGCCGGCCCGGCAGCGCAGCGCCTCACGAGCCTCCGGCACTGGCGGGACGTCGTCGTCGAGCAGGACCGGCTCGGCACCGACGCCGTCACCCTCGAGGACTCCTTCACCGCCGGCCCCACCGACCCCGACGACGACCTCGACACGACCACCGTCGTCGGCCGTCTCGACGCCCTCCTCGTCGCGAACGCGGTCGCGCCCGCGACGCGAGCGATCGGTCTGGTGCCGACCGTCTCGGTGACGCACACCGAACCGTTCCACGTCGCCACGGGCCTCCAGACCCTCGACCACGTCTCGTCGGGGCGGGCCGGGTGGCGGATCCAGGTGAGTCCGACGACCCGCGAGGCCGCGCTGTTCGGCCGCCGTCCCGGCGGCGACGACGCAGCCACGCTGTTCGACGAGGCCCGCGAGGCCGCCGAGGTCGTCTCCCGCCTGTGGGACAGCTGGGACGACGACGCGATCATCCGCGATGTCACGACCGGCCGCTTCATCGACCGCGACCGCATCCACGAAGCGGCGTTCTCCGGTTCGTTCGTCTCGGTGCACGGCGCGTCGATCGTGCCGCGGTCGCCGCAGGGGCGGCCGCCGGTCTTCGCGCTGGCGCACCGCGCCGACGCGGCCGCGTTCGCCGTGGACGCCGCGGACGTCGTGCTGGTCACGCCCGGCTTCGACGGCCTGGAGGATCGGGGCGCGCTGGCACTCGTCCGTGGCGCCGAGCAGGCGGCCGGCTCCGACCGCCGTCGTCCGGTCCTCGCGGACCTCGCGGTGCTCATCGGGTCGTCGCCGGCAGCCGCCGCCGACGAGCTCGCGGCGCTCGACGCGGCCGCGGGCGCTCCGTACGCCGTCGGCTCCGGGTCGGACACGTCCGTCCTCGCGACGACGGTGCCGGACCTGGTGACACGGATCGGGGACCTGCGGGCCCTCGGGTACGCCGGCGTCCGGCTCCGTCCGCTGCGCATCCCGGTCGACAGCACCGCCATCGCGCGCCAGCTCGTCCCGGCGCTCGTCACCGCGGGGCTCCGCGCCGACGTGGCGTCCCGTCCCACCGCCGACCTGCGCACGCGGCTCGGCATCGCGCCGGCGGTCAGCCGGTACGCGCCTCCTGCCGTCACCGGTGCCGGTGTCGGTTCCGTCTCCTCGGAGGTCTCAGCATGAGCGCCAAGCGTCAGGTCCACCTCGCCGCCCACTTCCCGGGCGTCAACAACACCACCATCTGGAGCGACGACCGCGCCGAGAGCCAGATCGCGTTCTCCTCGTTCGAGCACTTCGCCCGGAACGCCGAACGCGGGTTCTTCGACTTCCTGTTCCTCGCCGAGGGGCTGCGGTTGCGCGAGCAGAAGGGACGCATCCACGAGCTCGACGTCGTCGGGCGTCCGAACACGCTCGCGATCCTGGCGGCGCTGGCCGGCGTCACCGACCACATCGGGCTCGTCGGCACCCTGCAGACGACCTTCAACGAGCCCGTCGAGCTCGCGAAGCAGCTCGCCACGCTCGACCACCTGACCGACGGCCGCGCCGGCTGGAACGTCGTGACGAGCTCGGACGCGTTCCACGGCGCGAACTTCCGCCGTGGCGGGTTCCTCGACCACGCCGACCGGTACACGCGGGCCGCCGAGTTCGTGGAGCTGTCCCGCGAGCTCTGGGACTCGTGGGAGTCGGACGCGATCGTGGCGAACCGGTCGGGCGCCGCCGGGTCGGATGCCGCCGGGTCGGGTGCCGCTTGGTCGGGTGCCGCCGGGCCGCTGGCCGCCGGCGTCTTCGCCGACCGCTCCCGCATCCACGACGTCGACCACCACGGCCCGCAGTTCGACGTGTCCGGAACGTTCCCGGTTCCGCGCAGTCCCCAGCGGCACCCGGTGGTCGTGCAGGCCGGTGACTCCGACGAGGGCCGGGACCTCGCCGCCGGGCACGCCGAGGTGATCTTCTCCCTGCACACCGAGTTCGACGACGCACGGAGCTTCTACGGCGACGTCACCGAGCGCCTGGAGCGGGTCGGACGGTCGAAGGACGAGCTGCTGATCCTGCCCGGCGCGACCTTCGTGCTCGGCGACACGGCGGACGAGGCCGAGGAACGTTCCCGGGCGATCCGCCACGCCCAGGTCAGCCCGGCGACCGCGATCGCGTTCCTCGAACAGGTGTGGAACCGTGACCTGTCGTCGTACGACGTCGACGGGCCGTTGCCCTCGGTCGAGCCGGACCTCGAGGGCGCCGACATCACCCGTGGCCGCGTCCGCCACACCCGCGACGTGCCCGCACTGGTGCAGTCGTGGCGCGACCTCGCCGCGGCCGAACACCTGTCGATCCGTGACCTGGTCATCCGGGTCTCGACCCGCGGCGGCTTCGTCGGCACGCCTGCACACATCGCCGCCGAGATCGACCGGTACGTGCAGGAGCGCGCCACCGACGGGTTCGTCGTCGTGCCGCACACCAACCCGTACGGGCTCGACGAGTTCGTCGACCGGGTCGTCCCGCTGCTGCAGGAGCGCGGGGTCCACCGGCAGTCGTACGACGAGGGCGCGACGCTCCGGCAGACGCTGGGCCTGCCGGGCCGGGTCTTGGACCGGCAGCGAGTCCTCGCATGAGCCGCGTCCCGCTCTCCGTCCTCGACCTCGTGCCGGTGAGCAGCGGGTCGACCCCCGCTGCAGCCCTGGCGAACACGGTCGACCTGGCTGTCGCCGCGGAACGTGCCGGGTACGCCCGCTACTGGCTCGCCGAGCACCACCTCAACCCCGGTGTCGCCGGCAGCGCACCGACGATCGTCATCGGGGCCGTCGCCGCCGCCACCTCGACCATCCGGGTCGGCAGCGCCGCGACCCTGGTCGGCAACACCCGCGGGCTGCAGGTCGCCGAGACCTTCGGCACGCTCGCCGCGCTGTACGGTGCCCGGATCGACCTCGGGCTCGGCCGGTCCGGCGCCCCGGCTCCCGGCACCCCGAAGCCGCCGTCGCTCGCCCCGCGGACCGACCAGGTCGTCGACGGTCTGCTCGTCCCCGCGCCGTTCGAGTTCCGCATCGCGCCGGGCAGCCGGTTCGCCCTGCAGGGGGAGCTGCTCGGGCGGGTGCCGGGCGACGTCGACCGGTTCGCGGGGGAACTCGACCTGATCCGCGGGCTGCTCGCCGGTACGTGGTCGCGGGACGGTGCGGTGATCGAGGCCCCGCCGGCCGGGGGTGCCGCCGTCGAGCTGTGGATCCACGGCTCCACCGGCGGCGAGAGTGCCCGGATCGCCGGCGCGCTCGGCCTGCCCTACGGCGCGAACTACCACACGTCGCCCGGCACGGTCCTGCCGTCGGTGCAGGCCTACCGCGACGCGTTCCGCCCGGGCGTGCTCGACGCGCCGCACGTCATCGTGTCGGCCGACGTGCTCGTGGCGCCGACCGCGGCCGAGGCGGACGAGCTCGGGACCGGGTACGCCCAGTGGGTGCACTCGATCCGCTCCGGCGTCGGGGCGATCGAGTACCCCACCCCGGACGAGGCTCGAGCGGCGCGGCTGCCGGACGATGCCGCCGCGTCGGTGGCCGATCGGCTCGCGACCCGGTTCGTCGGCGACCCGGCACACGTCGCGGAACGGCTCGAGACGCTCCGACGGGTCACGGGAGCGGACGAGTTGCTCGTCACGACGATCGCGCACGACCACGACGCCCGGGTGCGCTCCTACGAGCTGCTCGCCGCGGAGTGGGCGGCGCGCGCCGACCTGCGGGAGCCGGCGGCGGTCTGACGCGACGCGGTCCGGACGGGAGGCGCGGTGTCAGCTGGCACCGCGCCTCCCGTCATGTGGTCTGCGCGCTGCAGGCGCCGGCTCAGGCCGACGTGCTGGTGTCCGGGTGCATCCAGAACGGCGAGTAGTGGTAGCCGTCCGGGTCGTCGAACTGGCGCTGGTACATGAACGGGTACTCGTCGGTGTCGCCGATCCGGCCGCCCGCTGCACGGGCGCGTTCGATGAGTTCGTCCACGGCCTCACGGCTGGGGAGGTCGAACGACACCGTCACCTTCGACGGGGTGTTCGGTCCACCGATGAGGTCCTCGGTCCCGCCGACGCTCGCGTACGCGGCGCGAGAGCTGAGCATGAGGTACTGTTCCGGCGCGATCGCGACGCAGGAGTTGTCCGGGCCGGACATCGCCGCGTTCCGGGTCCACCCCAGTGCGGCGTAGAAGGTGGCCGCGCGCTCGACGTCCTCGACGGGGCAGCTGATGAAGAGGCTCATGCCGCCGATGGTGCTCCGTGCGGCTCGTCAGGTCAACACCCTCGTGCCCGACCCGCGCACGTCTGCGCCCCCGCCGCCGTCGGGCAGCAGGGGCGCAGACAGGGTGGGCGCGCGGCCTCAGCTGTTGTCGAGCGGCAGACCCTCGGGGTTCACCTCGGACGTCTTCACGGCCTCGTTCGACAGGTTGTAGGCCGCGAGCCACTTCGCGTAGATGCCGTCCTCGATGAGCTCGTTGATCGCCGCCGCGACCGGCTTCGCGATGCCGCTGTCCCGCTTCGTCGTCGCGGCGATGAGCCCCTGCAACGAGGAGCCGGCGCCGGAGTACGTGCCCGCGGTCTTCGTCGGCTTCGCGGTGCTCTTGCTCTGCGTGTTCTGGTAGGCGATCGTCGGGTTCGGACCGAAGTAGGCGTCGATCTTGCCCGAGTCGAGTGCGAGCCTGACCGCGTTGCCGTCCGGGTAGTACTTGATCGTGAAGTCCTTGCCCTTGGACCGGAGCTCCTTCTGCCACTCGAGCAGGATGTTCTCCTGGTTCGTGCCGGAGCTCACGGACAGGGTCTTCCCCGCGAGCACGGACGGGTCGCCGTCGAAGCGCAGCGAGCTCGACGCCGGCACCTGGAACGCCAGGTTGTCCTGCCGGTACGAGGCGAAGTCGTACTTCTCCTTGCGCTCCTCGGTCACCGTGACGTTCGAGAAGCCGGCGTCGTACTTGCCGCTGTCGATGCCGACGAACAGGTTGTCCCACGTGGCGTTCTGCACGTCCGCGCGGAGTCCGAGCTTCGCGGCGACGAGCCGTCCGAGGTCGGGCTCCGAGCCGGTGATCGTCTTCTGGTCGTCACCGGTGAAGGCGAGCGGCGGGAACCCGGCGGGCAGGGCGCCCACGCCGATCGTCAATCTGCCGGACTTCCGGACCGCGGCGGGGAGCGCGTCGTGCAGCTTCGTGTCCTCGGTGACCTCGAGGGTCGTCTCCTCGGCCGCCCCGTTCGAGGCGGCGCCGATGGTGACGGATCCGTCGGGTGCGCCGCTCGTGTCGGCGGAAGCGCCCGCGGAGCACCCGGCGAGGGCGACGACGACGCCGGCTGCGAGGACGAGGAAACCGGCGCGGTTGCGCCAGCGGGACGGGGTGGTCCTGGACATGGTTCTCCTTGGGGTGCGTGCGGGGATCAGGGGTCAGGGATCAGGGATCAGGGGTCAGCGGACGCGGGACAGGAAGTCGCGCGTGCGGGTGTGCAGCGGGTGGTCCAGCACCTGGGCCGGCGGCCCCTGCTCGACGACCCGCCCGTGGTCGAGGAACACGACGTGGTCGGCGACCTCGCGGGCGAAGGCGATCTCGTGGGTGACGATCACGAGCGTCGTGCCGGACTCGGCGAGGGAGCGGATGACCCCGAGCACCTCGCCGACGAGTTCCGGGTCGAGCGCCGAGGTCGGCTCGTCGAGCAGGACCACCGACGGCTCGAGCGCCAGGGCCCGGGCGATCGCGACGCGCTGCTGCTGCCCGCCGGACAGTTGCCGGGGGCGGGCGGAGCCGCGGTCGCCGAGTCCGACCCGATCGAGCAGGGTCCGTGCCCGCGCTCGGGCCGTGGCGACGGGGACCCTGGCGGCGATCGGCCCCTCGGCGACGTTCTCGAGCGCGGTGAGGTGCGGGAACAGGTTGAAGTGCTGGAACACGAACCCGATCCGGGCACGCTGCCGCAGGATGTGCCGCTCGGGCAGCTCCTTCCAGCGGGGGACCCCGTCGCGGCCGGTGCGCAGGCGGACGCCGATGGGCTCGTCGCCGACGGTGACGACCCCGCGGTCGAGCGGTTCGAGGTGGTTGATCGCCCTGAGCAGCGTGGACTTGCCGGAACCGGAAGGGCCGAGGACGACGGTCACGCTGCCGGACGGCAGGGACAGGTCGATGCCGTCGATGACGACGCTGTCCCCGAACGCCTTGACGGCCCCGTGGATCGCGATGGCGGCGCCCATCAGATGCTCCTGTCGTCGATGGTGGAAGCAGGCCCGGACGCGACCGCGCGCTCGGCGGCGGCTGCTTGCGTGCGGCGACCCGCGCCTCCAGGCCGCCCCGGACCACGTCCGGTGCCGCCGCCCCGCAGCACCTTCCGCACCCGCTGCCACGGTGTCGGCGGCAGCGCACGGACCGACCCGCGGGCCGTCCATCGCTCCACGTGGTACTGCACGATCGAGACCGCGCTGGTGAGCACGAGGTACCAGATGGTGGCGACGACGAGCAGCGGGATGATGTCGCCCGGGTACGTGCTCGACAGGTTCTGCACCACGCCGAACAGGTCGAGCAACGACACGTAGAACAGCAGCGACGAGGCCTTCAGCAGTCCGACGACCTGGTTCACGAACGCCGGCACGATCGACCGCAGGGCCTGCGGCATGATCACCCGCACGAACTGCCGGCGACGGGGGAGCCCGAGTGCCTGCGCGGCCTCGTGCTGGCCGTGGTCGACGGCGAGCACCCCGGCGCGGACGATCTCCGACGCGTAGGCGATCTCACTGAGGCTCAAGCCGATGACCCCGATCGCCAGGTCCCCGAGCAGGTTCGCGGTCGGCACCTCGAACTGCGGCCCGAAGGGGATCCCGATGCCGATGGTCGGGTACAGCGACCCGAGGTTGTACAGGAAGACGAGCACCAGGATGAGCGGCACCGACCGGAACAACCACACGTACCCCCACGCGAGCCCGGACAGCACCGGGTTCCGCGACAGCCGTGCGATCGCGACGACCACGCCGCCGGCGAAGCTGATCACAGCGCTCAGCGCGGTGGCGGTGAGCGTCAGCTGCAGGCCGGTCAGGACCGCCGGGCTGAACAGCCACTTGCCGACGGCCGGCCAGCCCCACTGCTCGTTCGTGAACAGCGTCTCGCCGAAGTTCAACAGCACGACGAGCACGAGGGCAGCGGCGATCCACCGCAGCGGGTGCCGCAACGGCACGACGGAACGGTCGAGTGCGGCGTGTCCGGCCGCATCGATGGTCGCGGTGCCCGGCCTGGAGGCGCGGCTCGCCCCGGCCGTTCGGCCCGCGTCGTCGACGCTGGTCGCCTCCCACTGCGGGGCCCTGGTGGTGTCGGTCATGTCGCGACCGTAGGAGGGCCGGGCGCCGCCGACAACGCCTCGCGCAACACCCCGCCACGCGACGCAACACCCGGCCATGCGGCGCAACGCGGCGTCACAGAACGGTGTCTTCGGTGACGTTCCGTGACGGCCGACGGAGCGCTACCGTTGCGCCATGACAGCGCATCGTGTGACCGCCCCGGCACCCCCGGCGGACGGGACCAAGGTGAAGGGTCCGGCGTCGTACTTCCCGAGCATCGAGACGACGTACGGGCGCCCGGTGCAGGAGTGGCTCGACCTGGTCGCCGACCGGCTCGAGGACCACCAGCACATGGAGGTCGTCGGGTGGCTCAAGGCCGAGCACGGCCTCGGGCACGGGCACGCGAACGCCCTGGTCGCCTACGTGAAGCAGGCGCTCGCCTCCTGAGCGGTCGCGGCGGTCGCCTGTGGTGCGGCGGGCGTCGGTCGCGGCGCTCGCCTGTGGTTCGGCGGGCGTCGGTCGCGCTGCTGGCCGCGTGGTGCGGCGGGTGTCGGTGGTCGTTCCTAGCGTGGGGGCGTGGCTGAACCCGTCGATGCGTGGTGGCGCCGCCGACAGTGGTCGCGCGGCGAAGCGGTGCCGTACGCCGTCGGACAGTTCCGCGCCGACTGGGCGTCGTACCCGGTGCTCATCCGGCAGTACCACCCCGACTGGAACCACGGCGTCGTCCTGACCCAGGTCCCCCCGGCGGCCGAGGTCCTGCTCACCTGGGAGTGCGACGTCGGGCACGTCTTCGTGGCGACCCCGTCCGAACAGCGGTCCCGCCCGGGCCGTGAGCGCCGCCGCTCCGTCTGGTGCCCCGAGTGCGCGGTGCAGGCCCAGCCGCAGCGGTGGCCGGTGCTGCCGTCGGACTGGCCGCAGGCCGTGCCTGTGCCGCAGCGGGTCGTCCGGAGTGCGGGACGACAGACCCTGCCGGCGGCTCCGGTGCGCGGGGTCCCGGCGGGAGCCGTCGCGTCGAGCCGTTCCCGGTCCCGTCGGCCCGTCGCCGGGTCGGCCGGTGGGGCGCCACGGCGGAGCGCTCAGTCCGTTCCCCGCACGATCTGTCCGAAGACCCCTCGGCTGCCGTCGGGTGAGTCGTTCACGAGCGTCTGCGCCCCGGCGACGGCCTCGGCGGTCGAAGCCGAACTCCGGGGCATGCTGTCCGAGCGGTTCGCGTTCACGTCCGACCACTCCGCGATCCGACTCGACCGCCCGTTCTTCGACCACGTCGAGGCCTGGCCGGACATCATCCTGCCCGAACTCCGCGTCGCCATCGAGTACGACTCCACGGGTCGGCACGGGCTCGAGCACGTCGGTCCACGGCAGGAGACCGACCGGAGGAAGGACCGAGCCGTCCGTGCCGTGGGGTGGGAGGTCGTCCGCATCCGCACCGGTCGGCTGCCGGCACTCGGCCCGCACGACCTGCAGGTCTCGGGTGTCTCGGGCCGGACCGTCGACCGGCTGGCGGACACCCTGCGCGAGCTCCGGGGCGCGTTGTTCGTCGACGCGTACGCCCGGTGACGCCGTCGATCGGGGGACACGCACGACCCGCCGGGGTACGGCCCGGCTGGGAGCGATCGCGCGCGACGGGTAGGTATACATGGTGACCACCGTCTTCTGTCTCCACGCCCTCGGCGCGAGTTCCGAGGAGTTCGCGCTGCTCCGCGCCGAACTCCTCGGCGACCTCGACCTCATCGGCATCGACCTGCCCGGCTTCGGCCGGAGCCCGGCGTCGTCCGGCACCACCGTCGAGGAGATGGCCGTCCTGGTGGAGCGCGCGATCGGCGCGAGCGGCTCGACGGAGTGGATGCTCCTCGGGCACTCGATGGGCGGCAAGGTCGCCACGGCGGTGGCCGACCGCACGATCACCGGCGCGAACGGCCTGTTCGGGCTGCGAGCCGTGGTGCTCCTCGCCGCGTCCCCGCTCGCTCCCGAGCCGATGGACGACGACCGCCGCCGGACGATGCTGTCGTGGGCTGCCGGTGGCCCGATCGGCGTCCAGGACGCCGAGGAGTTCGTCGGCGCCAACACCGCGGGACCCCTGGCGCCCGCGCGCCACATCGCGGCGGTGCAGGACGTCGAGCGGACCGACCCCGCCGCCTGGACGGACTGGCTGTCCCGCGGCAGCCGCGAGGACTGGTCGGACGCCGCGCCGAACCCGGTGCCGGCCCTGGTGCTCGCCGGTGCCGAGGACGGCGACCTCGATGCCGACGCCCAGCGCCGCCTGACGCTGCCGCACTGGCCGAACAGCGAGCTCCACGTCGTCGACGGGGCCGCCCACCTGCTGCCCTGGGAACAGCCGGAGGCCGTGGCCGAGCGCATCCGCGACTTCTGGCAGCGCCGGGTCACGGGGTCGCCGACCGTCCCCGTGGAGCACGCCCGCGTGATCGCCTCGCCGCGGGTCAGTGCCCGCACCCGAGGCCTGCTCGCCCAGCGGTCCCTGCCCGACGACCCGGCCGCCGCACCCCACGCCTTCACGCCGACGCAGCTGGACACCCTCCGAGCGGTCGCGCGGATCGTCGTCCCGCAGCCCGGCCCCGACCAGGTCGACCTGGCGCTTCGGGTCGACGCGCAGCTGGCCGCCGGGCTCGGCGACGGCTGGCGGCCGGACGGCCTGCCGGTGGACGCCGAGGCCTACCGCGCCGCGCTCGACGTCCTCGCCGCACCCGCCCGCGACGGCGTGCTCGACCAGGCCCTCGAGTCCGTGGCGGCCGGGCGGTACCGCGCCGACGGCGAACTCGACGCCGAGCAGCTGCGCGCGTGGTTCGAGGACGCCAGCGTCGACCTCGTGAAGCACTGGCTCGCACACCCCGCCACCATGGCCGCCATCGACTTCGACGGCTACGCGAACGGAGGGGACGGCGTCCGCAAGCAGGGCTTCCAGCTCCTCGCCGCCGACGAGCGCGAGGCCTGGGAGCCCGAGGCCCCCGACGGCCCCCGTCCCACCACCACGATCGACCCCGCACCGACGACCGGAGCAGCACGATGAGACTCGACGGACAACGCACGTACGGCACGGACGACGTCGTCGACGTGGTGGTGGTCGGCACCGGGGCCGGGGGAGCACCGCTCCTCGCATCGCTGGCGCGCCGTGGCCTGACGGTCGTCGCGCTCGAAGCCGGCCGCAACACCGAGCCGGGCGACCACGTGCCGGACGAGGTCGCCGCCCCCGGTGACATCAACTGGATGGACGAGCGCCTGAGCGGCGGTGGAGCCCCCACGGCCTTCGGCCCGAACAACAGCGGCACGGGCGTCGGCGGGTCGACGCTGCACTGGGGCGCGTTCACCCCGCGGCCGAGCGAGCACGACCTGCGACTGCGGACCGAGAGCGGCGCGGGGCAGGACTGGCCGATCAGCCACGCCGAACTCACCGGCTGGATCGAGCAGGTCGAGCACGACGTCGGCGTCGCCGGCCCCGAGCACTACCCGTGGGACCCCTCCCGCCGCTACCGGATGCGCCCGCCGGCCCGGAACGCCTCGTCGGACATGATGATGCGCGGCACCGCGGCCGTCGGGATCACCGCGACGGACGCCCCCGTCGGCCTGACCACCGAGGACCGGCACCAGGAGCACCACGGGCTGCGCCAGGCATGCGTGTCCTGCGGGTCCTGCCACCAGGGCTGCCGGAACGGCGCGAAGGTGTCGATGGACACGACCTACCTGCCCGCCGCGGTGGCGTTCGGTGCCGAGATCCGTCCGGAGTCCTTCGTGCACGGCATCGAGCTCGACGCGGCGGGACGGGTCGAGGCGGTCCTGTACACCGCCGACGGGCGCGAGCACCGCCAGCGCTGCCGGAGCCTCGTCCTCGCCGCGGGTGGTGTCGAGACGCCGCGGCTGCTCCTGCACACCGGTGTCGCGAACGGCAGCGGACAGGTCGGCCGGAACTTCACCGCGCACGGAGCCACCCAGGTGTGGGCGCGGTTCGACGAGTCGATGCGCTCGTACCGCGGGTACCCGTCGTCGATCATCACCGAGGACTTCGCCCGACCGGCGGACGCCGACTTCGCGGGCGGCTACCTCATCCAGAGCCTGGGCGTGCAGCCGCAGACCTTCGCGACGTCGCTGGTCCGGGGCGGCGGACTCCGCGGTGCCGAGCTGGTCCGGGCACTGCAGGACTACCCGTTCTCGGCCGGCGTCGGCATCAACGCCGAGTGCCTGCCGTACGACGACAACCGCCTCGAGCTGACCGACGAACTCGACGAGCACGGTGTCCCGCGTGCTCGGGTCTCGTTCACCCCGGGTTCGAACGAGGAGGCGATCCGCCGCCACGCGGTGCGCACGATGACGACCATCGTCGAGGCTGCCGGCGGCCAGGACGTCCGGGTGCTCGAACGCACGGCGCACACCATCGGCACCGCACGGATGGGCACGGACCGCGAGACCTCCGTCGTCGACCAGGACGGCCGCTCGTGGGAGGTCCCGAACCTGTGGATCGCCGACAACTCGGTGTTCCCGAGCGCGGTCATCGCGAACCCGGCGCTGACGATCATGGCGCTCTCGCTCCGCACCGCCGACCGCATCCTGCAGGCCGCCTGAGCAGGCACTCCGACCAGCTGGGCACGGGATCCGACCGCCCGGTCGCGGCTCAGCCCCGCAGCGCGAGCGCCTCGCTCGTCCACCGGGCGTGCAGGTCCCACGGATCGTCGACTCCGGCAGCGACGGTGTCCACGTGGGCCAGGAGTTCCGGCGTCGCCCGGAACCACTCGGTACCCGGGTAGCGGCTGGCGGCGAAGGTGGCGTGCCGTCGGCGTTCGAGGGTCCGGTCACCGCGCTCGAACGCCAGCAGGTCCTGGTGCGGGATCGCCGCGAGCCGCTGCCGGGGGTTCATCGTCGTACCGATCTTGATGCGGTCACCGAAGTCGTCGCGCATCCGCAGGTAGTAGACGACGTCGACTCGAGGGGGAGCGAGGTCGCCGTCCGGCACCTCCCCCCAGCGCCACTCGCACCGGGCGCACACCACGCCCGAGGGGTACCGCACCCCGATCCGAGACCCGCACGCCGGGCACGGACCGGGCAGCGCGTCCTCGATGCCGGGGTGTTCGGCCGCGAGCTCGGCGACGAACGCGACGTGCGCACCGCACAGGGGGACGCCCGCGAGACCGTCCGCGAGCACGCCTGCGCAACCCGGCACGCAGCACGAGGAGGTGACCATGCCCCGAACGCTAGCCCGACCCACCGACGTGCCCCGGGCCTCCCGGCCGCTGCGCGCGCGGGGCGTACCGGGTGTACCGGGCACACCTGGTCGAATCGGGCGTACCTGGTCGAATCGGGTGTACCCGGTCTGTTCTTCCGACCAGGTACGCCCGTTCCGACCAGCCATCGCGCGTGTTCTGGGAAGGACCGGGCGTCCCTGCGGGAACCGGGCGCGCTGAATGTCCGCCGAACCGGGCGTACCGACCGAGACCGGGTGTACCGAGCAAGACCGGGCGTGCCTGGTCTGTTCTTCCGACCAGGGACGCCCGTTCCGACCAGCCATCGCGCGTGTTCTGGGAAGGACCGGGCGTCCCTGCGGGAACCGGGCGCGCTGAATGTCCGCCGAACCGGGCGTACCGACCGAGATCGGGTGTACCGAGCAAGACCGGGCGTGCCTGGTCTGTTCTTCCGACCAGGGACGCCCGTTCTCACCAGCCATCGGGCGCGTTCTGGGAAGGACCGGGCAGGCAGGCAGGCCGGCCGCCGTCAGTCGGTGAAGATCACCCCGACGGGCTCGCGCTTCTCCTCCTGGAACTCGTCCTCGCCGCGACCGAGCGCCCAGTACGCCGACAACGACATCTCGCGCTTCTCCAGCCCCCAGTCGTCCTGCAGCAGCCGACGGATCGCCTTCATCGCGGTCCGCTCGCCGTGCGCGAAGACCTGGACCGGCCGGGAGGCACGCGGCAGCCCGCGGGCCGTCTCCAGCAGGAGCGTGCCCGGCTGGGCGCCGGTGGCGTCCCGGTGCAGCCACCGCAGGTCGACCCCGGCCGGGTGCCGGAGGTCCTGCTCGTCGGCGGGCCCGGCCACCTCGACCAGGGCGACCCCGGTGGCGGAGTCGGGCATCGACTCGAGTGCTGCGCCGATCGCGGGCAGGGCGCTGTCGTCACCGAGCAGCACGTGCGTGACCGCCGGGTCGGTGGTCGGCGTGTAGCCGCCACCGGGCCCGGACAGGGCCAGCCGGTCGCCCGGCTGTGCGGACGCTGCCCAGGGACCGGCGAGGCCGTCGTCGCCGTGCACGACGAAGTCGATCGCGATGGTCCGTGTGGTGTGGTCGACCGCGCGCACCGTGTACGTGCGGCGGGCGGGGCGGTCGTGCTTCGGCAGGGTCTCGCGCAGGGCCTCGAGGTCGTACGGCGGCACGAGTCCGAGCGACGGCTTCGCGAGCAGGAGCTTGACGTACTTGTCGGTCGCGCCGAGCCGGTCGGGGTCGGCTTGGGCGACGAAGTCCTCGAAGGCCGAGCCGCCCAGGTGCACGCGCACCATGTGGGGTGAGAGCCGTTCGGTGCGGTCGACGACGAAGACGTGCTGGGGGCGTTTGGGTTTCGAGCTCATCGTGGGGGAGCTTCCTCTCGCGGGTTCGGCGCCACCTGGGTGATCCCTGCTTGACGCGCGCATCACTAAGGTTAGCCTTACCTCATGGACTCGACCGTCATCCCGTTCTCCGAGCTGCTGCGGCGTCGCACGCGGCGCTCGCACGGTGCCTCGGCCACGAGCGGCTTCATGCAGGACCTGCTCGGCGGCGACTGCGACGTCGCCGACTACGCGGACCTGCTCGGACAGTACGCCTTCGTGTACGACGCGCTCGAGCGGGCGGCGGAACGCATGGCCGACCACCCCGTGGCGGCGCCGTTCGTCACCGCGCAGCTCACCCGGATGCCGGCGATCCGTGCCGACCTCGAGTACCTGATCGGCCCGGACTGGTCCGAGCTGGTGTGCCCGCTGCCCGCGACGACCGCGTACGTGCGACGCCTCAACGAGGTCGCGGCGGAGTGGCCCGGCGGCTTCGTGGCGCATCATTACACGCGGTACCTCGGCGACGTGTCCGGCGGGCACGTGATCGGCCAGGTACTGGCCGATCGGTTCGGGTTCGACACGAACGGCGTCCTCTTCTACATCTTCGACCAGGTCGCCGACCCGAGCGACTTCGAGCACACCTACCGGGCCCAGCTCGACGCCGCGCCCTGGACGGCCGGGGAGCAGGAGCGGGTGATCGCCGAGGTCGAGCTCGCCTACGAGCTGAACCGGGGGCTGCTCGCCGGCCTCGATGCCCGCCGTGCGCCGTTCCGTCAGGAACCGGGCAGCGCCTCCGTGCCCGCCTGACCCCGCGCCAGGCAGTACCCGGAGCGGGGCCGCGCGTGGGACCGCGCGGACCCGGCCCTGCGCGGACCCCGCCCCGCGTCCGTCCGGACCCCGCCCCGCGTCCGTCCGGACCCCGCCCCGCGTCCGTCCGGACCCCGCCCCGCGTCCGTCCGGACCCCGCCCCGCGTCCGTCCGGACCCCGCCCCGCGTCCGTCCGGACGGTCGACGTCACGTGCCTCCCGGTGCCGATACGCTGCTGGGACCCGGGACCAGCCTCCCGGACGACCCGGAAAGGACTCCATGACGGCGATCGACGGATCTGCACGCCACGAGCGCGCGCGGGACGACGTCAGCGGTGCGGTCGACAGCGACCTGCGCGCCGACGTCCGGTACCTCGGCAACCTCCTCGGCCGGGTGCTGCGGGAGAACGGGGGCGACGAACTGCTCCACGACGTGGAGTCGTTGCGCGCCGCCGTGATCGACGCCTACGAGGGCGACCACGCCGAGGGCGCAGCGCGTGCCCAGGCGATCGTCTCGGGCATGTCGGCCGAACGCGCCGAGGCCGTGGCGCAGGCGTTCACCACCTACTTCCACCTCACCAACCTGGCCGAGGAGCACCACCGTGTGCGGGTCCTCCGCCAGCGTGGTGACGACGGCGGCGTGGCCGGCGACTCGTTCCCCGCCACCTACGCCGAGCTCGTCGCCGAGGTCGGCGAGGCCGAGGCCGCCGAGCGCCTCCGCACCCTGCGGTTCCACCCGGTGCTGACGGCCCACCCGACCGAGGCCCGCCGCCGCGCGGTCACCACGGGTGTGCGCCGCATCACGGACCTCATCGACGAGCGCGACCGCGCCCGGAACGCGACGGCCCGCGCCGAGAACGAGCGCCGCCTGCTCGAGGAGATCACGACCCTCCTGCGCACCTCGCCGCTCCGGACCACCCGGCCGACCCCGCTCGACGAGGTCCGCACCGCGATGAGCGTGTTCGACCAGACCCTGTTCGAGATCGTCCCGCAGGTCTACCGCCTGCTCGACGACCGGCTGCAGGGCGACGACGCCGGTCGTGCATCCGTGATCGCGCCCGCGTTCGTGCGGTTCGGCACCTGGATCGGCGGCGACCGCGACGGCAACCCGCACGTCACGGCCGACGTCACCCGTCAGGCCGCCGAGATCGCGGCGGAGCACATCCTGCTCGGCCTCGCCCGCGCGACCACCCGCATCGGCAGCGCCCTGACCCTCGACGCCAGTGACACCCCCGCGGACGCCGGACTCACCGCCCTCGTGGCCGCGCAGGAGTCCCTCGACCCGGGAATCGCCGAGCGCATCGGCGTCCGCGCACCGAACGAGACCCACCGTCGTGCGCTCCTGTTCGTGGCCGCGCGCATCGACGCCACCCGGACCGGCACCACGCCGCTCGCCTACGACGGCCCCGAGGCGCTGCTGGCCGACCTCCGCACCATCCAGACGTCGCTCATCGCTTCCGGTGCCGTCCGCCCGGCGAACGGCGAACTGCAGAACCTCGTCTGGCAGGTCGAGACCTTCGGCTTCCACCTGGCCGAACTCGAGGTCCGCCAGCACTCCCAGGTGCACCGCACGGCCCTCGCCGAGATCCGCGCCGGTGGCGAACTGAGCGAGACCACCGAAGAGGTCCTCGCCGTCTTCCGCACGATCGCCGGGCTGCAGTCCCGCTACGGCGTCCGCGCGGCGAACCGGTACATCGTGTCCTTCACGCAGTCGCCGGCGGACCTGGCGAACGTGCACGAACTCGCGGTCGCCGCACTCGGGTCCGCCGAGGCCGCGCCGGTGCTCGACGTCATCCCCCTGTTCGAGACCTTCGCCGACCTGCACGCCAGTGTCGACATCCTCGACGAGGCCGTGCGCACCGAGGCGTTCCAGCGACGCCTCGCCGCAACCGGCCGTCGGCTCGAGGTCATGCTCGGGTACTCGGACTCGTCGAAGGACGTCGGCCCGGTGTCCGCGAACCTGGCGCTGTACGACGCGCAGGCCCGCATCGCCGACTGGGCCCGCGACAACGACATCGAACTGACCCTGTTCCACGGCCGGGGCGGTTCGCTCGGCCGGGGTGGCGGACCCGCCAACGAGGCCGTCCTCGCGCAGCCGCCGGGGTCGATCGACGGCCGACTCAAGCTCACCGAGCAGGGCGAGGTCATCTTCGCCCAGTACGGCGACCAGGACATCGCCGCACGGCACCTCGAGCAGATGGCCTCGGCGACGCTGTTCGCGTCGTCGCCGTCGAACGAGGCGCGCACCGCCGCCGCGGCCGCCCGGTTCGCCGACCTCGCACAGCAGCTCGACGACGTCTCACGCGTCGCCTTCTACGACCTGGTCAAGGCCGACGGCTTCGCGCCCTGGTTCGCCCGGGTCACCCCGATGGAGGAGATCGGCCTGCTGCCCCTCGGCTCCCGCCCGGCCCGACGTGGCCTGTCGGTGGAGTCGCTCGAGGACCTCCGTGCCATCCCGTGGGTGTTCTCGTGGACGCAGGCGCGCATCAACCTCGCCGGTTGGTACGGGCTCGGCTCTGCGCTCGAGGCCGTCGGCGACGTCGACGTGCTCCGCGCCGCCTACGCCGAGTGGCCGCTCTTCGCCGCGATGATCAAGAACGTCGAGATGTCGCTCGCGAAGACCGACGAGCACATCGCCCGCCGGTACCTCGAGCTCGCCGACCGTGACGACCTCGCCGCGAAGGTGCTCGACGAGATGGCCCGCACCCGCGACTGGGTGCTCCGCGTCTCCGGCGGCAGCGACGTGCTCGAGGACCGACCCGTCCTCGCCCGCGCCGTGCGCCTGCGCAGCCCGTACGTCGACGCCCTGTCGCACCTGCAGCTCCGGGCGCTGCGCGCCATCCGCACCTCCGGCAGCACGGATCCGACGGACGCCGACCACCGGCTCCTGCTGCTCACCGTCAACGGGATCGCCGCCGGCCTGCAGAACACGGGCTGACGCCCCCACCCGACGGACGGGAGGCCCGGTGCCAGCTGGCACCGGGCCTCCCGTCCGTCCGCGCGCACGTCTCGTGCTGACCGCCCAGCGGTCACGATGCGTCGGCTGCGCCTCGCGCCGTCGGTCGGCCTGAGCGGTCGGGACACGTCGGGCGGCCCCGGCCGAGTGGTCACGAAGCGTCGGCTGCGCCGTCGCCGGGCGACGGAACGCGACCACTCGGTGAACGTGAGCGGGTTGTCGTGACCGCTCGCGGCGCCGGACAGGAGGCCCGTGGCGGGCCCGCACCGGGCCTCCCGTCCGTCCGCGCGCACGTCGCCAGCCGCGCTTCGGCAGCAGGAACGGTCGCGTCCGGCACCGCGAACCGACCGTTCCTGCTCACGAAGTGCTCGTCGAATCGATTCGGGGACGCGTAGCGTGTCCGAGGTGACGACGGAGCGCAGGACGGGACCGACGACGACCGTGCTGCCCCCGATCGTGCCGCTGGCGCTCATCGTCGGGGTCTCGCCGTTCGCGACCGACATGTACATCCCCGCGCTCCCGGCCATCGCGCGCGACCTCGGCACCACGCCCGGCGCGGTGCAGCTCTCGCTCACGGCGTTCCTCGTGGCCTTCGCGGTCGGCCAGCTGCTCGTCGGGCCGGTGAGTGACGGGATCGGTCGTCGGCCGATGCTCGTCGTCGGGACCGCCCTGTTCGCCCTCGCGTCGGTCGGCTGCGCGCTCGCCCCCGACGTCGTGACGCTGGTGGTGGCCCGCGTCGCCCAGGGACTCGCCGGAGCCGCGGGTGCCGTGGCCGGCCGGGCGATGGTGTCCGACGTGACGAGCGGCACCCGGATGGCGAAGGTGTTCGGCACGCTCGCGGCCATCAACGCGATCGGACCCGTGGTGGCACCGCTGGCCGGGGGAGCGGTGCTGACGGTCGGCACGTGGCGGCTCATGTTCGTCGTGCTGGCCGCGCTCGGTGCGGTGTTCTTCGTGGCCGTGGTGCTGCGGTTCCGCGAGACCCTGCCGCGGGAGCGACGCGGCGGCGTCGGGTTCGCGGCCAACGGGCAGCGGATCCGCGAGCTCCTGGCGATCCCGCGGTTCCGGGCCTACGTGCTGAGCGGCGTGCTGTCGACGGTGGGGTTCTTCGCCTACATCGCGACGAGCTCGTTCGTGTTCCAGTCGGAGTACGGCTTCTCCGAAGGGATGTACACCCTGGTCTTCGCCACGAACGCGTCGATGATGATCGTCACGACGGTGCTGTTCGGTCGGCTCGTCGGACGGTTCACCGAGGACGCTCTGCTGTCCCTCGGCCTGGCCGTCGGGACGGTCGGAGCCACGGCCGTGCTCGTGTCGGCGGTCCTGGGGCTCGGTCCGGTGCCGGTGTGGTGCGCGCTCGCGGTCGTGACGGCCGCGTGGGGCTTCGTGCTGCCGGCGGCGATGACCCGCACGCAGCACGTCGGCTCGGCGCACCCGGGCACCGCGGCCGCGCTGCAGGGCGGGCTCACCTTCGGCATCGGCGGTCTCGGCACCCCGCTCGCCGGCGCCCTCGGTGGCACTGCACTGGCGATGGGCGGGGTGATGGCAGTGCTGATGGCCGCAGCCGTTGTGGTGCAGGTGACGGCGACGCGGCGAAACCGGTCACACAACTGAGGGTCGGAGCCGGTAGGTTGCTGGTTGCAAGGCGCACCGATCTGAGGAGACCCACCGAGATGGACATCGTCGTACACGAGGCGGAGACCGACACCGCCGTCCTGGAGTGCAGCGGCCGGCTCAACATGGTCTCCGCGCCCACGTTCCGCGAGACCGTCGCCCAGATCGTCGGCAACGGGCGATCGCGGCTCGTGGTCGAGCTCTCCGGGGTGGAGTTCATGGACTCCTCCGGCCTCGGCGCCCTGGTCGGCAGCCTGAAGACCGCGCGGCAGGCCGGCGGCGACCTCCGGATCGCGGCACCGTCGGAACAGGTGCAGATGGTGCTCAAGCTCTCCAACATCGACAAGATCCTGCGGACGTACCCCGACGGGGACGCCGCGGTGACCGACTGGTGATGACCGCCCCCGTCGCCGAGCACATGCTCGCACTGGCGTGCCCCCCGGACGACGTGTCCGCGGTGCACGACTTCCTCGCGGGCGTGTGGCAGGACGAGCCGTCCGTCTCCGCCGAGGACCGCATGGCCCTCGAGCTTGCCCTCGTCGAACTCACCTCGAACGTCATCGAGCACGGCGCGCGTGCGGACGGCGTCTCCTGCGAGCTCCGGCTCGAGATCGGCGACGAGCGCTTCCAGGCGCTCCTGTCGGACGACGGCGTCGCCGCGACGGTGGACCCCGATGCCGCCGTGCTGCCCGACGACTTCGCCGAGGGCGGTCGCGGACTCGCACTCGTCCGCATGGTCGTCGACGACCTCCGGTACGAGCGCGTGGCGGACCGGAACCGGTGGACCGTGCTGCGGGACCGGCACTGAGCACGACCGGTCCGGCAAGGCGCTGCGGTGCCCGTGATCCGTCCGGCGCACTCGACGAGCCGGAATCCGCAATGCGGCTCGGTCGATTGCTGCGCATCACGGACACCGTGTGACGATCTGCGCGATGAGTGCTGAGCCCGATCCCCGGATGCGGTTCGAGACGTCCGGGACCACGCTCGACGCGGCCGTGCGGCTCTACGAAGAAGCCTACGAGAGCACCGGGTTCTCGGCGTCCCGCACCGATCGTCCGTTCGGGTACCGGTTCCAGGTCGTGGGCGACGACACGATGACGTTCCGATCCACTCGGTTCGACGGACGGATGCAGGGCGAGGTCGAGGTCCCCGACGAGTACGTCGTGATGTGGACCTCGGACGGCGGCGGACGCGTGGACGTCGGTCGGCAGGAGGTCGACCTCGCGCCCGGCACGCCCCGGGTGTTCCCGACGCGTCGCCCCTTCGTGTTCGATCTCCAGGAGGTCCGACAGAGCCTGGTCCAGTTCGACCGCACGTACCTGGAGCGCGTCGCCGCCGAGGTGCACGGCACCCGGACCGGGCCCCTCGTGTTCGACCACACCGCAGCACCCCGACCGGAGGACCTGCGCGCCTGGAACGCGCAGGTGCAGCGTGCGGCAGCGATCGTGCTCGGTCCGGCACCGCTCACCGAGCTGGCCCTCGCCGAGACGGTGCGCGAGACCGCCCTGGCGTTCCTCGACACGTTCCCGCACGAGACGATCGCCCCCGACGTCGCACTGCCGCAGGGAGCCACGGGGCGCGTCCGCGAGGCCGTGGAGTTCATGCACGCGTTCGCCCACACGCCGATCACGACCACGGACGTCGCGGCGCACGTCGGCCTGAGCGTCCGGGGGCTCCAGCAGGCGTTCCAGCGGCAGGTCGGCACGGCGCCGAACGCGTTGCTGCGTGGGATCCGACTGGACCGCGTGCACGAGGAGCTCCGGCGCGCGTCGGCGGGCGACCTGACGGTGGCGAGCGTGGCGCTGCGCTGGGGCTTCGCGCACCTCGGTCGGTTCTCGGCGGCGTACGCATCCCGCTTCGGGCAGTACCCGCGCGACACACTGCAGCAGCCGCGAGGCGCGGTCCCGCAGCCCTGACCGGGCGGGAGGTCGGCGTCACACCCGGGATCGGTGCGACGCGGTTCGCTACGCTGCCCCGGTGAGCAGACCGCGACCGTGGGTGATCGTCCCGGGCATCTGGAACTCGGGCCCGGACCACTGGCAGTCCGTCTGGGAGCGGGAGCAGCAGGACGAGCACGACGAGCGCGATCAGCGCGACCACCGGCAGCACGCCGCCGTCCGCATCGCCCCCACCTCGTGGAGCGACCCGGATCCCGACGACTGGCGCGCCGCGATCTCGACGGCCGTGGCCTCGTGCGCGGAGCCCCCGGTCCTCGTCGCCCACAGCCTCGGCGTCCTGGCCGTCGCCGACTGGCTCGCCATCACGACGCATGCTCCCGCGCTCGTCGCCGGTGCCTTCCTCGTCGCCCCGCCCGACCCGCTCGGTGACTCGTTCCCGGACGAGGCACTGGGCTTCGTGACACCGCGCCAGGCGCCCCCGGCCCAGCGGGTCCCGACGCGCCTGGTCGTGAGCGACGACGACCCGTACTGCAGCGCGGACCGGGCCCTCCTGTTCGCCGAAGCGATGGGCGCAGAGGTCGTCCGTGTCGGTGCCCTCGGGCACGTGAACGTCGCCAGTGGTGTCGGTGCCTGGCCCGCGGGACGGGAACTGCTGCGGGTGTTCGAGGACGGCCTCCGCCCACATCGGTGATCACGGGGCGCGACACGCCGCTCCACGCCGCTCCGATATGGCAGGCGGTGCAGCGACACTCCGGCGATGTCCCGCGTTCCTGCCCGCGCGATATTTATGCTTCGGACATGGAGACCCAGTCCGGCGCACGCACCCCGCTCGTGGACCCGTTCGGCCGCGAGCTCGAGGAGTGGCTCCGCGACGCACCAGCGACCCGTGCCCCGTACGTGCCGGACCTCGTCGTCCCGCCCGTCACCGGTCCGGTGCAGCGTCCCGGCCATGCCGCGATCACCGCCGACGACGCGCCCGCGACTGCCGCCGTCTCCGCCGACGTGACCGCCGCCGCGACGACCGCTCCCGCGCACGTCGCCAGCCCGGCACCGGCCGACGAGACGACCCGGTCGGCACCCGTCGCGGCTCCGGCGTTCCGCCGCGACCGCGCCCGCCACGCCGCCGTCTGCGCCCCGTCGTTCCCGGAGCCGCCGGAGCGTCTGGCCCTGCGCATCGAGGACCTCGCCGTCGAGGTGTCGTCGTCCACGGGCCGCAGCACCATCGAGCGCATCGTCCTGCTCGAGGCCGAGGTCCGCCGCCGTGACGAGGACCTGGCGCGGCTCGCCGCGTGGGAGGCCACCGTCGCCGACTCCGACGACCCCGAGGTGACCGCCGCCCGCGCCTTCGCCCACACCGTCTTCGCCGACCTGCTCACCGACGCCGCCGCCGAGGCGGACCGACGTGACCGCGCCGCAGCCCGCCGCGCAGCGACCGCGCCCGTGGCGCCCGTCACCCGGCCGGCGCCCGTGCCGAGCCGCGCAGCACGGCACGTCCCCGCAGCGGCGCAGGCACCCGCACCGGAAGCCGCGGCGGTGGTGGAACTCGTCACCCCGGAACGCGACGAACCGGTCCGACCGGTGCTGGGCCTCCCGGCCGTGTCCCCGGTGTCGGCGGCCACGCGACCGACCCCGCTCGTCCTGCCCGCCACCGGGCCGACGGTCATCGACCGTGCGGCCTTCGCCGCCGCGCTCACCGCGCACCAGGGCGTCACCGCCAGCACGCCGGTCGTCCTGCCGGACGCCGTCGCCGCACCGGTCGTCCCCGCCCCCGTCGCGGACGCGGCAGAAGCCGACACCGACACCGACACGGCGGCGGAGCCGGCCCCGGCCGGCTGGTGGTCGCGACTCGTCGACCGGCTGCTCGGCCTGCTCGGTCGTCGCTGACGGTTCGCGGGTGCCCCGTGCGGGGCGGTCGCCTCGGTACACTGACGGGATGCCGACGCTCCGCGAACTCCAGGCCGTGATCGAGGACCTGTGGCCCGCCGCCGGTGCCGAGTCGTGGGACTCCGTCGGGCTCGTCGCGGGCGACCCGGACGCCACCGTCGAGCACGTGCACCTCGCCGTCGACGCGGTCCCGGCCACCGCCCGTGAAGCCGTCGAACTCGGCGCCGGGCTCCTGCTCACGCACCATCCGCTGCTGCTCCGCGGGGTGACGACGATCGCGGAATCGACCTACAAGGGCAGCGTCCTCGCGACCCTCGTGCGTGGCAGCAGCGCCCTGCTCGCGGCGCACACCAACGCCGACGTCGTGACGACCGGCACCTCGGCCGTCCTCGCCGATCGCCTCGGGCTCACCGAGCAGCGACCGCTCGACGCCGCAGCCGACCCCGACACGGGTATCGGCCGGGTCGGGGTGCTGCCCGAGGGGACGACCCTCGGCGCCCTCGCCCGGAAGCTCGTCGACCTGTTGCCGCCCACCGCGACCGGCGTCCGCGTCTCCGGTGACTTCGACCAGCACGTCCGCACCGTGGCGCTCTGCGCGGGTGCGGGCGACTCGCTGCTCGGCCATCCCGCCGTGCTCGACGCCGACGTGTACATCACGAGCGACCTGCGGCACCACCCGGCCTCGGAGTTCCGCGAGCAGGCGCTGCTCGGCGGCGGGCCGGCGCTCATCGACACCTCGCACTGGGCCACCGAGTGGCTCTGGCTCGACGTCGCCGCAGCGCAGCTGCGCACCCGGGCCGGGGTCCGCGTCAGCGTGAGCGACCTCCGCACCGACCCGTGGGACTTCGCCGTCCTGCCGGCCGCCGAACCCACCACCCCCACAGAAGGAGCCTGACCATGAAGGCAGCACCCGAGGACCAGGTCATCCTCCTCGACGTCCAGCGTCTCGACAACGACGTCACCCGCATCGCGCACCGCATCACGTCGTTGCAGAAGGGCGACCAGCTGACCGAGCTGAGCAAGCAGGCCGCGGCGCTCCGGAGCGAACTCGTCGCCGCCACCGGCGAGGTCGAGGACGCCGAGCGCGACCTCGCACGCCTGGAGTCCGACACCGCTGTGGCGCAGGCGCGCGTCGAACGCGACACCACGATGCTGCAGAACGTCGCCAACGCGAAGGACGCGGCCGGACTGCAGAGTGAGCTCGACTCGCTGCAGCGGCGCATCGGCGGCCTCGAGACCGCCGAACTCGAGATCATGGAGAACCTCGACGGACT
This sequence comes from Curtobacterium sp. ME12, assembly GCF_903970855.1. Lineage (NCBI taxonomy): Bacteria > Bacillati > Actinomycetota > Actinomycetes > Micrococcales > Microbacteriaceae > Curtobacterium > Curtobacterium sp. ME12. Next base: position 396 of record NZ_CAJCKD010000047.1, on the reverse strand, counting down.
CCGCGCCCGGGTCGGTGACATCGAGGCGAAGCTCGCCGACGTCGAGGCCGCTCGCGGTGGTCTGGTCGCCGAGCGCGACGCCGAGATCGCCCGACTCACCGCCGACCGCGAGTCCGCCGAACAGGCGCGCGCCGACGTCGCCGCCAAGGTGCCGGCCGAGCTGCTCGCCCTGTACGACCGGCAGCGTGCGCGGTACGGCTTCGGTGCCTCGCTGCTGCAGGGCGGCGTGTCGACGGCGTCCGGTGTGGCGCTCAACAACTCCGACCTGCAGACCATCCGGCGGGCTGCGCCCGACGACGTGGTGCTGTGCCCCGACAGCGACGCGATCCTGGTGCGGACGGCCGAGTCCGGGCTGTAGACGCGAGCGACGTCCGGACAGGAGGCGCGGTGCCCGAC